>JAENIT010000103.1 GCA_016844365.1 Dehalococcoidia bacterium | reverse complement strand
GCTACAGGGAGGATGCTGCGAGAGACGCCTGGAAGCGGACACTGGACTGGTTCCAGAAGTACCTGAAGAATTGAGGCGTAACGAGATGTGCGACATAATAGATCACCACGAACACACCCTAAAACTGATCATGCTGCGTTCAGGCAACCCCGATATGAAAGAAAATGTGAGAACGGCCCTGGAAACCCAGGTCTCCAGCCAGCACATTCAGGGTATCTTTGGAGACGGCATTCTGGTCTTCACCGAGGCCGATCCATCCACCATCAGGGATTGGCTGAAGCCGTCCCTCTCTGACCAAGACCATCTCTTTGTGGCCGAATTCGAGCACTGGTCTGGCTACGGGGCCGAGATTGATAAGGAGTGGCTGGCCTGGCGAGGCCACTAGCCTAAAGTCAGCCAGCCAATAGGGGCTCGCCTATTGGCTCAATAATCCGCGGCAGGGCAACAGTCGTAGGGGCAGGTTTGAAACCTGCCCTTACATAAGGAAGATACGATGGGCTTGGTAAGGCGGGTAGCCAACATGCGCTATGCGGTGCGCGGTTGCCTTCTGGCCCTCCGCGAGGAACCAAACGTCTTACTGGAGATCCTTGGGGGCCTTGTCCTACTAACCATTGCCCTAATTCGAGGGATAACCGCAACAGCACTGACCCTTCTTGTGCTAGCCCTTGGGATGCTCATTGCCGCGGAGCTGTTCAACAGCGCCGTGGAGCGTCTGGCAGATCGGGTGCAACCGGAAAGAGACCCTGCCATCGGTGCTATCAAAGACATCGCCTCTGGGGCGGTCTTCGTAGTTGGTTTGGCCGGGTTTGTCGCCTGGGTGATGCTAGTATTCCGTTAGCTCAAAGGCAGCACTTTCGCAGGGGCGGGCCGAAAACCCGCCCCTCTTACATTTCCGTGCGAAGTTGACAGGTTTCTAAGCCCTGTTCCTCTTGACAGGATATCCTCTTTCATGTACTATCATATAATTTTGAGCTGGCCAACCGGAGGAGCTAACTGTCTGCAAAGCCTGGCTGGCAGCGTGGCGATACATCCTAAGAAAACAACGGAGGAATACCCATGAGGCATGCACATCAATTGTGCGTCATTACCCTTCTCGGCCTTGTCTTAGGGATTGGAGTTGTAGCATGCACAAGTTCTGGCAGCCCTTCTAACACAGGGGCATCTGAGGTACAGAGAAGCCCTTCTCCCCCGGCGGCGACCGTGGCCGTTCCCACGGCTACGCCTGCGTCGGCGGCATCCTCTCCCACACCCCCTTCAAGTGCTACGCCGACCTCTGCGTCGCCACTTCCTGGAGCGGCAGCTCCATCCACAGGATCCCCGCAATCGCCAGCAGCCAGCGCAGGAGGAGTGACCTTACGCATCCTCTCGCCAAAGCCAGGGGATGTCCTTTCCGGTGGTACTGCGCGAGTGGAATACCAGGTCGATGGTATCCGATTAGTGTCGCCCGGTGGACGTAACCGGATCGGACAGGGCCACGTGCACGTGTACCTGAACAACGAGGAGAAGCGGGGGCCCTGGACCACCTTCAATTTCACAGGGTTGCGGCCCGGGAGCCATTCCGTGACTGTGGAGGTCCAGAGCAACGACCACTCGTCTTCAACTCCACCCCTAGAGGTCAGCGTTACCTTCGCTATGCAGTAGAGGGAAGGGGATGAAGGCTCCGACAGTCTCAATACTTAAGGGAGGTCTTTTGTAGCACCGTGATGTCCCTAGGTTCCTTGCTGTTACTAGTGTCCCTGGTGATGCACACCATAGCAGCCCTCTCCTGGGTGGGAAGCTTGCTGTTCAATGCCCTAGTTCTGGCCCTGCCAATGTCCACCTTGTCTGTGGAGAGGCGATTGCCCATCTTGCGATGGATCACGCTGGTCCTCTGGCTCGCCATCCTGTTTCTCCTGCCCACAGGCCTTTGGAACATGGCCTTCAGCCCCGCCGTGCGGCCTCCACCCGGCGACACCGCTTCCTTTGGTCTGTCGCCATCGGTAACGTCATGGGAGCAACTGGAGGTCTTGCGAGACACCCCCTACGGGTTCGCCCTCCTCATCAAGCACATCTTGGTGGTGATTTCCCTTGGGGTGAATGCCCTAGTATCCTTTGTGGTGCTCCCACGCATGGAAAAGGCAGCCTCCCACGCTACTGCCCTGGCATCCGCAGGAGCTGGTCAAGAAGAGAGTGGAGAGTCCCCTGAGGTACTGAGCTTACGAAGACAGATGCTGGCCCTAGCCACTGTCAACCTTGTCTTGGGGATTTTCATCGTGATGTGCGCGGTGTACATGGTCTACACATTACATTGACAGAGTCTTCAGATTACACTTTACACTTTTTGAGCTTTAAGGAGAGAAGCCAGTGAAAGAGAGAAGGAAAAGACTAGCCTTGGGGAAAATTATCGCCCTCGTAGTTTCCGCCAGCGCGGCGGTTATAGGTGCTGCCCTTCTAGCAGGGCTGGCAGGGCCTACGGCAGCAGAGGCAACCCCATCTGGGGCTGGAGACAAGGCTAAAGGGGAGTACTTGGTCCGTCTTGTCGGTTGCACTGGGTGCCACGGGCGGAACTTTGCGGGCCAGCGGCCCGGCGGGCCCACTTCCGGCCCTGCCACCGCCCCCTACGGAACCACCATAACCCTCCCAGGAGGCGCAGGGACGGTGCCTGTGGCCAACATTACTCCCGACCCAGAAACGGGCATTGGCGCGTGGTCAGACCAAGACATTATACGGGCTATTCAGGATGGCGTTCGGCCCGATGGCCGAATTCTCCACACGTCCATGCCCTACGGCACCTACCACGCCATTCCCGACGATGAGATGGAGCACATCGTTGCATTCCTTCGCTCCATCGATCCGGTGAAAAACAAGCCACCAGCCCGGCAGCTCCAGACGGAGCCTCGGGAACCCAGCTTTGCGGCATCATCGCCCCGCTTCTCCCCAGGAGAAGGCCCTAGACGGGGTGAGCTCCTGGTGACCTTGGCCCGTTGCACTGGGTGCCACACCCCTAGACTACCGGACGGGAGCGTCGACCGATCCAAGTTTCTGGCGGGGAACGTCCTGCGCCCACCTGGCCAGGACCCGGAGCCGGTGGCCAACATCACTCCAGATCCAGAGACGGGGATCGGCGACTGGAGCGTGGAACAGATTACCAGGGCCCTGAAGACCAAGCTGCGACCCAACGGCAAAGAAATCAAAGGGGCTATGGCCGACCAGATCAAGAACCGATTCCAGTACTTGAGCGATACCGATGCCCGCTCCATCGCCCTGTACCTGAAGTCCATTCCGCCGGTGGAGTACCGGGCTGAGGAGGCCCTCCAACCAGCAGGTTCTACCCCAGCGCCAAGCTCTGTCCCCGCTCCACTAACCTTGCCCCGCACCGGTGACAGGACCAGCTCTAGCGCTCTCCTACTAGTAGCTCTGGGTGCCCTGCTAGCTGGAGCAGGATGGTTGACGAGGCGACACTTGCAGAGGAGCCAATGACCCTTAACTTACAATAAGCAGTAGGGGCAGGTTCCTGTCCAGAGCCTGTCGAAGGATGAAACCTGCCCCTACAATTGCTACCGCGCTAAATTCTTTCTGTCTACCGGCCCTTCCACTGGGGAAGCCGCTTCTCCGCGAAGGCTTTGGGTCCTTCCAACCGGTCCTCCGACTCAGATGACCTTCTCTTGAGGTCCAGCCCCATCCTGGAGGAGACCTCTATGCCATAGTAGCGACCCTCTTTGGCCACGTACTTTAGGGCCTGCACCGCCAGAGGCGCACACATCATGATCTCACTAGCGATGCGCTCCGCCTCGACAAACAAGGCATCCCGGTCGGGCACCACGGACTGAAGGAACCCCAACTGGTACATCCTGGAAGCGGGAAGGTGGCTGCCCGTAAGGAGTATATACAGAGCTTCCCCCAGGGGGACGAAACGCTCAGGCGTATCGATGCCGCCCACTGGGGTAAGGCTGCGGCGTGCTTCAGGCATCCCGAACATGGACTTCTCAGTGGCGACTCGGATGTCGCAGCGGGCCGAAAGTTGCATGCCACCGGCCAAGGCATACCCATCGATGGCTGCTATAATGGGTTTAGGGCAGGCCCACACCGGTTCTGGGCCGGTACGCCCTGCGCCAGCCTCCGGGCCACCTGCTGCGTCCAGTTGTGCCCTCTGTTTGGCCCTCTGCTTGAGGTCCATCCCGGCGCAGAAGGCTCGTCCCCCAGCGCCGGTCATAATAACCACCAGAACGTCGTCGTCCTTACCAACCTCCGCCATCGCCTCAGCAAGGCCTTGGCGAATATCGGTGTTTAGGGCGTTCAACGCCTCAGGGCGATTAAGGGTTACATATCCTATACGCCCCTTCTTCTCGTAAAGGACTGCTTCTGTTGTGAGTGCCATAGCTCCTCCCCTTCACTCCCAATGATTTCTAACCTACCGCTCTAACGACCCTTCCACTGGGGAGCGCGCTTCTCGGAGAAAGCCTTGGGGCCCTCCAGCCGGTCCTCGGACGTGGAGACCTTAGCCTTCAGGTCCAAACCCATCTTCAAAGAGACTTCTACGGGGTAGTAATGCCCTTCCCTGGCGACGTACTTCAACGCTCGCACTGCCAGGGGAGCGCTCAGCTTTAGCTCACCTGCCATCCGCTCCGCCTCGGCAAAGAGGGCATCACGATCAGGGACCACGGCCTGAAGGAAGCCCAACTGGTAACACCGCTCGGCGGTGATGTGGGTGCCGCTCAGCATGATCCACAACGCCTCACCGATGGGGAAGAAGCGCTCTGGGGTGTCCCATGTGCCTGCAGGGGTGAGGCTGCGGCGAGACTCGGGCATGCCGAAGCGGGACTTCTCGGTGGCGATACGCATATCGCAGCGAGCCGATAGCTGCATACCACCGGCCAGGCAGTAGCCGTCGATGGCCGCGATAACGGGCTTAGGGCAGGCGTAGACCTCAGGGCCACCTGTATATCCCCGTAGGGCAGCTTCACCCCGTGCATCCGCGGCGGCCATCTCCTTCAGATCGTTGCCGGCGCAGAACGCTCTCCCGCCCTCGCCGTATACAACCACCACCCAAACATCGTCATCGTTTCCGGCCTCTATCATGCACTCTCCGATGGCCTGCCTGATGTAGTAGTTGAGGGCATTCAGTTGTTCCGGGCGGTTCAGTCCCACCCAGGCAACGTGGTCCCTGACCTCGTACTTGCAATTGTCGTTTGATGGTGTAAACATGGAGCCTCCTTATCCTTTTGATTTTGATCTGAGAAGTGGAAACATCTGCTGCAACCTTTGGCCGATTATCGCCCAATGGAAGCGCTATGTCAAGGGCGGAAAGCGCACAGTAGCCTTCTAAGCCTCATAGTATTATACTCAAGATGTTGGTATGGGTGCACATAAAATATTTCGACTCTTCCTGTTGTATTGCGGGGCTCTGCTCTTTGTGCTTGGGGGCTGCACAGCCCCTAGAGAGGGTGTGCCAAGCAACGCCCCCACTCCTGAGAGCACAAGACCGCCAGATTCCGCCGCTCCTACCGCTACACCCAGAACTGGCGCTGTACAGCAAACGCCACCTGCCTCAGCCAGCCCCACTGCGCGCGCGGCGAGCCAAACACCTGCGGAGGTCATCCCCACCATTCTGAACGAGTTCGGGTTTTTCAGGGGTGACAACAGAAACCTGCTCATCGCAGAAGTGGTCCCGAAGGAAGGGGGACAGCTAGGTCCTCTAGACCTTACCAAAGTCGCGATCCTGAGATGCTGGCGCTCCGAAGGTGGCCAGCCAGCGGCCTGCGCGCCTCAAGAGTACATCCGCCTGTACCAGGAGGACAACAATCGTGGAGGGGCGTGGCTGCATAGCTATGGGGTCTTCGCCCTTCTCAGTCTCGATAACAGTGGCACAGCAGCAACAGTGAAGCTGGACAGCATATCCGGCCCTCTGTCCGGCTCCGGTTGGGAATACGATCTGAGGAAGGTTGGCAGTCTGTGGGAAGTTAAATCCAAGCGCACGGTGTGGATCAGTTAGGAACTGGGCGCCTTAAGCTTGAAAAATGCGGTGGAGATGATGTAAAATTCGTAGGCAAAGATATGAGAATCGGAAATCCACTCCAGCCAGCTCAGCCCCAAATGGTAATGGCCCCATGCCGAGGTAGCTCAGTCGGTAGAGCACGCGACTGAAAATCGCGGTGTCGGCGGTTCGATCCCGCCCCTCGGCACCACAATTTGTCCCTAAAACCCACCGTTTCGTCCTATCTTCTGCGCCCTGAGGAGTCCTCGGCGAGCCAGGAGTCCAAGGTGCTTGATGCTAAGTCCGGAGAGAGCCGCTGCCTCCTTGAGCGAGATTAACCACTCTTCTTCCAACGGCCCCTTTGAGCTTTACGTTTCGGGTAATTATACCGTTAAATGGGCAAAGTTGGGTTTGAAGTTATAAGAGGATTCAGAGCGAAACACGCACGTCCACCCGTCTATAAACCACCGTTAGCAAGACATTCTCTGCCCTAGACATTACCTGTGTGCTTCGAACTTCTAATGGATCAGCTTCCTGCAAATCAGCGTTTGTATTAAGTTCGGAGCATGATCGCCGTTCCTAAACGCGTTTACTTCTGAAATACCTTGAGCAGGTTCGTTAGAAGCTCAACTATCTCTTTGCTGGCCCCATCACTCTTCACTTTCTTAGCTGCCTCAATCAAGTTCTCGCCCGCGTAACTCCCGTCGTAACCCGGGAAATAGCGCTCCGAGGCTCCTTTTACAAGGTCGTCCCGTGAAGCGGAGTCTAGCTCGGCTAAGAAGGGGCGGAACGTGGAAAGTTGATTTGCTAACCTCTTACTTTCATTCTCTCGTGATCTATGTTTACTGGATTCGCGTCCAGCGTACACCGCAAAGGATACTAGTAACACCAAGATTCCCGTCCGAGCAGCATACTGATAGATACGTGTAACGACCTCTGCATCAGGACCTAGTTGAAGTTGAAGTAATGAAAAATAGCCAAAAACAGCAGCGACTCCGCCAAGTACAAAAGAAACCACGCGGAGCAAATCGGCCTGTCCCCTTTGGTTCTGAGCGTCATTTAGATACGCCCCCGCTGTT
>JAENIT010000102.1 GCA_016844365.1 Dehalococcoidia bacterium | reverse complement strand
GGTTACCCTGCCCACCGTGCGGTGGTCTCTATGCTGCCACCTGAAGGGGTCCTGAGTAACCACGATCGCAGGACGAAAGCGCCTAATTAAGCGTACCAGTTGGCTCCGGAACTCATAGGTATCTTCAACCCCGCCATCCGGGTATCTTAAAAATACAACGTCCTTCAGACCCAGGGCGGCCCCGGCGTTTCGCTGTTCCTGCTCTCTTATCGCAGCCAGCCGCTCCGAGGTCATGTTCGGATCGTCACTTCCCTTGTCCCCGCTGGTGCACAGCACATAGACGACATCCCGCCCCTCGGAAACCCATTTTGCCACGGAACCGCTGCAACCGAAGTCCGCATCGTCGGGGTGAGCTGTAATGACCAACACAGCACCTATTTCATCTGCCATCCTTTTGTCTCCTCTTTCTACTTCTGTGAGTTCTATATTATATTGAATCTTCGGTGGGGTGCAAAGTTCGCCGTGGGCCAGGTATCTCAGTATATACCGTAGATGGTATAATATCATCGCATACTCCCCCGCACGAGGGGGGTTTTCTTTGGGGGATATTTTAGATGTCACAGCAATTTGAAGGGTGGCAGATGCGTCTTGAGGCTCTTGAAACCCGTTACGAGGAGCTCAACTCCCTGATGGTCGATCCAGAGGTCTTGGCGGACATGTCCAGGCTCCAGAACCTGGCTCGAGAGCAGTCCGAGATAAGTGAACTGGTCGTCAAGTACCGGGAATATAAGAAGACACTCAAGGATCTGGAGTATGCCAGGGCTCTTTTTGAGGAGAGCGCCGATAAGGAGCTTCAGGCCTTGGCCAAAGAGGAACTGGAGTCGCTTCAGGAGATGTCGGAGGGGAAGGCTTTAGAATTGAAAGGGATTCTACAGCCCGCTGATCCCAAGGACAACAAGGATGTAATAGTAGAGATACGGGCGGGGACTGGAGGAGAGGAGGCTGCCCTTTTTGCAGCGGACCTCTTCCGTATGTACACAAGATACGCTGAGTCTAAAAGGTGGCATGTGGAGGTCTTAAGCAGTAGCCTTAGTGGCGTGGGTGGCTTCAAAGAGATCATTATGGAGGTCCGAGGCAAGGGGGCCTACCGACGCCTAAAGTTCGAGAGCGGGGTGCACAGGGTCCAGCGGGTGCCCGAAACCGAGGCCAGCGGCCGAATCCATACCTCCACGGCCACGGTAGCCGTTCTTCCAGAGGCCGACGAGGTGGAGATGCATATCGACTCCTCGGAGTTGCGTATTGATGTCTTCCACTCTGGCGGCGCTGGGGGCCAGAACGTGAACAAGGTGGCCACTGCCATTAGGATAACCCACTTGCCAACGGGCATAGTTGCGCTGTGTCAGGATGAGCGCTCTCAACTACGAAACCGTAACAAGGCCATGGCCGTTCTCAGGGCCCGGCTTCTAGCCAGGGAACAGGAGAAACGAGAGCACGAGGTCGGCGATACCAGACGCTCACAGATCGGCTCTGCGGAGCGCGCCGAGAAGATTCGCACCTATAATTACCCTCAAGATCGGGTAACGGACCACAGAATAAACCTTACCCTGCGCAGCCTTCCCTTCATCCTTAACGGAGAGTTGGATCCCATAATAGATGCTCTCTCCGCCAACTACCAGGCGAATGAGCTGGAAGGGCAATGGGTGTAGGGCTGTGAAGATTGGACAGGTATTGCAGGAAACCAGAAAGGAGCTGTCCCACCAAGGCGGCGATGAAGTTGCTATCGAAGCAGAGGTCTTACTGATGAGCGCGATGGGGATAGGGAGGGCATCCCTCTATGCATCCCTCAATAACGAGATATCTTCAGAGACGGTAGAAGCCCTGCGCGACCTGGTTGAAAGGCGCGTGCGTATGGAGCCTTTGGCCTATATAACAGGCCATAAGGAGTTTTACGGGCTGGACTTCTATGTAGACCAGAGAGTGTTGGTTCCAAGACCTGAGACTGAACTCCTTGTGGAGGAGGTCCTGAACTATGTTCATAGACGCTCAAAGGATGGCGTGGAGATCCGTGACCTGGCGGATATAGGCACGGGGTCGGGGGCAATAGCTATCTGTTTAGCCCTCCACTGCCCTGGCGCCTCTGTATATGCTACTGATATCTCTTTGGAGGCTTTGGAGGTGGCGGCCATCAACTGCAACAGGCACGGTGTAGCAGATAGAGTACAGCTTATCCCTGGGTATCTGCTGGATCCCCTGCCCGATGCTGTTGACATAATAGTGGCTGATCTGCCTTATGTGGACGAAGCTGACCTCATCGGCGCGCAAGGGATCGGAAATAGCTTGGGCCTGTGGGTTGGCGAGCCCATCGTCGCTCTTTCCGGTGGGACCAGAGGTTTGGACATCATAGGCCGATTCCTACAAGAAGCGCCCCGCAAGTTGCGCCCAGGGGGGGCCATTTTTCTGGAGATGGCCTGGAATCAGGGTTCACTGGTGACGGATATGGCTCAAAAGCTCTATCCTGGAACTGAGTTGGTGTTAAGCAAGGATCTGGCTGGCCACGACCGTATATTCAGCATTATGACCAAGAACGAAGGTCGTTAGGTGTTCAAGCCCATGGCTATAGCAGACTCTACATCTTCCGCCGGTGCGCCGGTGACCGTAAAATCGGAGCGAGGAGATATCCGCGCTATTTTCCATCACACTGCCGGTAATGCGGCCGCCGCTATTTTCGTCGGTGGGTTCGATGGCGGTTTCGACGGGCCCGCTGACGCTATCTTCGCGCACTTGGGAACGTCGCTGTTGGAGTATGGCATAAGCTCTCTTCGATTGGACTATCGGCTCCACACATCCCCAGGGGTAGTGGAGGAAGCGGTTTACGACGTGATTAACGGGGTCAATTATCTTAAGGAGGTTGGCGTGGCGAAGGTAGCCCTTGTGGGGCACTCCTTTGGCGGCGCGGTGGTCATAGACGCTGCGGCCCAAAGTCCCGAGGTGGCTACGGTGGTGGCCTTAAGTTCTCAGACTTACGGTACCCGCAATGTGGCCAAGATCTCTCCTCGCCCACTGCTCCTTATCCATGGCCAGGATGACCAGCGCCTGCCTCCCTCCTGCTCCGAGTACATATACGCCCGGGCCCAGGAGCCCAAGGAGCTTATCATCCTCCCCGGAGCTCGCCACAGCCTTGGCCAGAAGCGGGAAGAGGTGTTTAGGTTGATCGTGGGGTGGTTGGTGGATAAAATCGGGTTCTCCGGGTCTCAAGGAAAACTACTAGCCAAAGGGGAGACTAATTGAAGAAGAAGTTAGTACTATTTGGGGGCGCAGTAATGGGGGCGGCCCTTTGGGCCACTAGTGCAAGGGATAAACGGTCTAAAGATAGGATAGCATCCCGAGGACCCATAGAGTCCCCCGAAGCGGCCGAGGCTTACGCCAAGGTAGCCGCTTTACCGCCTTATCGTATGCTCACTAACTGGCTGGCTTCCAGGGCGCTGTGGGGCGTTAAAGGAGGACGGGCGTTGGACATAGGTTGCGGTAACGGATGGCTGGCGCTGGAGCTAGCTCGTCGCAGGCCGGACATGGAGGTAGTGGGCATGGACGCCTCTGACGCTATGGTGGCCCAGGCCTTCCGTAACGCCTGGGACTCAGAGGCGAGGGAGCGAGTAAGCTTTCAGAGAGGAAATGGCGAGCTGATTCCCTTTCCCAGTAGCAGTTTCGATCTTGTGGTGAGTACCCTGTCCCTCCACCACTTTGGGGATCTGCCCCAGGTGTTATCGGAGATCGCTCGGGTTATCAAGCCTGTGGGCAGGTTTATGCTTATGGACCTGAGGCGAGATATGGGCGTTGTTCCGTGGCTCTGCTTGTGGGCAACTACGCGCTTTCTGGCTCCTAAGGCCTTGAAGGAGGTGGGCGAGCCCCTTACATCTCGTGATGCTTCATATACGCCCTCTGAGGTGACAGCCATAGCTTGGCGCTCCCCCCTTCCTCCCTGGCGAGTGGCCTCTGGCCCCTTCTGGCTCTGCCTGGAGAATATGGAGAGCCCGTAGCCGGACTCAGCCACGAAGGGAGAGTTTTTAGCCTCTGGGCTGCTGCCGCTCCAGGTAATCCAGGAACTCCTGTACCTCGTCTGCCAGTCGGGACATGTTGTCCGCTGTCCAAGAGGTAGAGGAGGCCTATAATCATTGCCCCCAACATTAATTCCATGGCCTCACTCCTTAGGCGTCCTGGGCACCATGACGCTGCGTTTGAATTTCATCACCATCTCGTCACGCTGGTTAGTGGCCCTGGTCTCCACGGTTACAATGCCCCGGTCAGGGTTAGAGCGGGACTCCCGCACCTCCAGCACCTCGGACTCCGAGTAGATGGTGTCGCCGTGGATAGTGGGGGCTAGGAACTGGATGCTCTCAAACCCCAGGTTGGCTATGGCCTTGCCTGAGACATCGGGCACGCTCTGCCCAAAGGCTATGTCCACCACCAGATTGCCCACAACGACATTACGCCCGAACTGTGTGTCCTTGGCGTAGTTGGCGTCGATATGCAGGGGATGGTGGTTCATGGTCAGCATACAGAACAGGATGTCATCGGACTCGGTGATGGTGCGGCCCGGCCAGTGTTTGTACACGTCCCCCACCTTGAACTCTTCCAGGTATCTGCCGAATTGCATATTTCAACTCCTCCCTAGGGCAAATCGGGTTTATCAGTCAAGGCGAAGGTCAGCACAACGGAACTGCTCTTCCCAGATGGAGGGCCCTCTGATTTAACCAGACGAACTCCAGCTAATTCTGCGAAAGGACGCGATGTCAATGCGCTACAGACTAAAGGAAACCTATTTCTAAGGCCCAGGGCATTGTGAACATCTCGAACCTTTATTTCGACTTGGAGAGTGCCCCCTTGCCGTGCTGGCATAATAATTCTTTGGAGAGTGTAGGCCCTTACCTCATCAGAAACGGAACGTATCTGTTCAGAAGGGAAATCCATATATTCAGCAAGGGATTGGGAATCGGGGATAGGTAGTCCCTCTTCACGAAGCCACTCCAGATGAAGCTCGATGGCCTTCTGCACATTTTTCTTCACTTGTTCTAGTGTTTTTCCATTGCTTGCATAGCCTGGAAGGTCTGGAGAATAGGCAGCGTAATTGCCGTCAGCTTTTTCTATTATGATTAAGAACTTGGGCATGTTATCTTTCTCGCGTGTCTATTTGCGCCTGCTTTAGGATGCTGCTCAAAGTTCCAGGGGTAAGGTCATCCCCAGGTTGCCCTGCTACTGTTACTGTTCCCGG
>JAENIT010000101.1 GCA_016844365.1 Dehalococcoidia bacterium | reverse complement strand
CCTGCTGCTCCTCTAGCCGCTTCTGCACCTCTTGCACCCGCAGGTCCACGATCTGTAAGATCTGCTCCGGAGTAAGTTGGTGGAAGACGATAATCTCGTCCAGGCGGTTGAGGAACTCAGGGCGGAAGGTCTGCCTGAGGGCGGTCTCCACCGCCTTGCGCAGCCGGGCCTCGTCCAGCACCGAGGTGCGCTCCCGGCGAAAGCCGATTGCCTCGTGCTGGAACTCCGAGGTGCCCAGGTTGCTTGTCATTATGATCACGGTGTTCCTGAAGTCCACGCTGCGGCCGTGGCCGTCGGTGAGCCGGCCGTCCTCCAGGATCTGGAGCAGGATGTTGAAGACATCGGGGTGGGCCTTCTCCACCTCGTCGAAGAGGATAACCCGGAAGGGCCGGCGCCGCACCGCCTCGGTGAGCTGCCCGCCCTCCTCGTAGCCGATGTAGCCCGGAGGCGACCCAATGAGCCGGGAGACGGCGTGCTTCTCCATATACTCCGACATATCGATGCGGATCATGGCCTCCTCATCGTCGAAGAGGTACTCGGCCAGCGTTCGGGCCAGCTCGGTCTTGCCCACGCCCGTGGGTCCCAGGAAGATAAAGCTGCCGATGGGCCGTTTGGGGTCTTTGAGGCCGGCCCTAGCTCGGCGGATGGCGTCGGAGATGGCGGATATGGCCTCCTCTTGGCCGATGACCCGCTCGTGGAGCCGCTCTTCCATTTGCAGCATCCGCTCTCCCTCCCCCTCTAGCAGCCTGGTGACCGGTATGCCCGTCCACTGGGCCACGAGAGCGGCCACGTCCTCTGCATCTACTACGTTGTCGATCCTTTTCTCCTGTATCCAGGCATTACGGGCCTGGTTGTACATATCCTCTAAAGAGAGGCGCTCCATCTTGAGTTGAGCGGCCCGCTCGTACTCGCTGCGCTGGGAAGCGGCCACCTCCTCATCCGTGAGCTGTTTGATCCTCCCTTCAAGCTCCCTGACTTCTGGTGGTGGGCTCTCGGCGTCGATGCGCAGTTTGGCACAGGCTTCGTCGATGAGGTCCACGGCCTTGTCGGGTAGGTGACGGTCTTGGATGTAGCGATGGCTCAGCTTGACGGCGGCCTCAAGAGCAGAGTCGTCGATCTTGATTTTGTGGTGAGCCTCGTAACGAGGCCTTAGTCCTTTTATCATCTCAAGGGCCACCTCGGGCGACGGCTCCTCTACGAAAACAGGCTGAAAACGGCGCTCCAGGGCTGCGTCCTGTTCGATGCGCTCCCTGTATTCATCGGGAGTGGTCGCGCCCACACACTGGAGCTCACCCCTCGACAGGGCAGGCTTCAGCATATTGCTGGCGTCGATAGCCCCCTCGGCGGCTCCAGCCCCTACCACGGTATGAAGCTCGTCGATGAACAGGACGATCTCCCCTTGGGCTGCCTTGACCTCGTCCATCACCGCCTTGAGACGCTCCTCAAACTCTCCTCGGAACTTGCTACCGGCCACAAGGGCCCCCATGTCCAGGGCGATGACTCGTCGCCCCTTAAGGGAATCGGGCACATCCCCAGCGACGATCTTCTGAGCCAGCCCCTCGGCGATGGCGGTCTTGCCGACGCCGGCCTCACCCACCAGGACCGGATTGTTTTTGGTGCGTCGGGTGAGAACTTGCATTACTCGCTTGATCTCGGCGTCCCTGCCGATGACGGGATCCAGCTTGCCCTTCTGGGCTAGCTCGGTGAGGTCCACGCTATATTTCTCCAGGGCTCGGTACTTGCTCTCCGCCCTGGGGTCTGTGACTCGGGCGCTGCCCCGGACCTCTTGGAGGGCGCTGTACAGCCGCTCCTCATCGATGCCCAAGGCCTTGAGGACCTGATAGGCTTCCCCCGATCTCTCCGCCACCATAGCCACCAGCAGATGGTCTACTCCGACGAACTCATCCTTGAGGCGGTCGGCCTCAGCCTTGGCCTTTTCGAATAGACGTATGATTCGGGGAGTGGCGTAGAGCTGTTGGCTCTCGTAGGCCATCTTTGGGGACCGATCGAGTGCCTGATCCAGCCTGCGTCGCACCTCATCCGGGCTGATACCCATAGTTGTCAAGATAACATCTACGAGGCTCTGGGGCTGCTCCAGCATCGCCATCATGATGTGCTCTATGTCCCACTGGCTGTGGCGGTAGCGCCGCACCACCTCCTGAGAGCGCATAATAACCTCTTGGGCCTGCTCTGTAAACTGGTCTGGTCTAAGCATAATAGTGTCACCTCAAACTAGCGAGATATACTCTCGTTAAGTTGCCGAAATCGTGATCATGTTCTTCGTAAAAAGAACACAAAAATAGGATGCCTCTTTTTTCTTCGTGAAGGGACCTACCATAGGGTGGCACTGCTGGAAGAGAGGAAGCTACCAGGGGCACAGATTTCTTGCACCAAACTCGATGAGTTCTTCGTATCTTAATAACGACCTCGGTCTCTTCCAGGAGACGAGCAACCTCTGCATCCGCCAGTGAAGCGGCTTCCTCGGTAGTTTCTTGGTCTCCTCGAATGAGCACGTAGGCATGGATCCAAGGGCGCGGTAGTGGGAAACCGCGATGTTCCCAATATTCACTATTTTCCCCGGTTAGGTCATCCCAAAAGGCAATTTCCACGTCCACATTTGGAAACGTGTCTCCAACTTTGCGTTTGATTTCTTCTGCTCCCTTGATTATCTCTTGCCGATTCGGGCTGACGGGTATGGTACTCATGGGAGAGCCTCCTTTATAACTTGCAACATCTGGTCTGCAAATCGTACGCAGTTGCGTGCTCTTTCAACAGTTGCAGTTCCTAATTCGTAATCCGCCTCGTTTCGCCACCGAAGCAGTGTGGTAAGGGACTGATTAAGGCTTGCATGTCTATTGTCTAAGGCTCCTACAATCCTGAGAAGCGTACGTGCGTTATTCCATCGGATAACTTGGCGGATCAATTCCTCGTGGCTTATACGTTTCAGTTCTTCTTGCTCATCCAATACAAGAGCGCACATCAAGTGAAAGATTGTGTAATATGAGCGTGACACACAACTCTCATAGTCTGCGTCTCTCAGCGCAAGGCGTGCTGTCAGTAGAAAGCGCTCCGCCTTTTGGAGCCGTGCCCTCTGAATTGCCGAAAGGTCTGCCACGTCCTTTCTTACCTGCCCTGCGCCTGCCGGAGCTGGGTCACCTCCCGTTCCATCTCTCGCATCCGCTCCTCCATCTCCTCTATCCGCTCCCGCATTCGCATGATGACCTCAGCTCCTGCGAGGTTAACTCCGAGTTCGTCCATGAGCTGCTTTACTTTTCGCAACCGGAGCAGGTCGCCCTCCGAGTAGAGGCGGATGTTCCCCTGGGTTCGAGAGGGGGCTATTAGCCCTACCCTTTCGTAGTAGCGAAGGGTCTGGGCGTGGATGCCCAGGAGCTTGGCGGCTACGCTTATAACGTAGCAAGGCTCATCGTTGGCATCATGTCGTAGCATATTCCTTAAGACCTCCTACCAGTCTGCCGCCTTCAGCCCTTCGGCAGGACTCTCCGCGTAAACGAAGTCCGATGAATCGGACAGGACAAGCCTACAGGCTGGCGAGAATCGGGCTCTGCCCCCAGAGGAAGATAGCCCGCCGTATGTTGCGCTCCCTGAGAAGCCGATCTACACCGGCTGGACCGTCTGGCGCTCGTCCAAAGCTCTTTGGACCTCTCTACAATACCTTTCTTAGCTCTTCGAAAACCTGGCGCTGGTCAGGGGTAAGTTTGGCGGGAAGGACTACGTGGACTTTGGCGTACAGGTCCCCCCTTCCAGAGCCACTCCCCCCAGGACCGCCGTTACCAGAGGGACCTCCACCTCCGTATGAAGGTGGTCCCCCTTTCGCTGGAAGTCGGGGTGAGCGCGGACGGAAATTAGCAGGTGCAGGTCTCCAGCCTCGCCACTGCCCCTGCCGGCGTGGCCCTTACCTGCGAGCCGAATCCTGGAGCCATCGGCTACCCCTGGGGGAATCTTTAATTCCAGACGTTTGCTTCGTCGAACCGCCCCTGTGCCCAAGCAGGTGTAGCATCGGCTGCTCATGATTTCGCCCTGACCCTGGCACGTGGAGCACGCCTCGTCGGTCTCAAGGCTGATGAGACGAGTGGCGCCTGAAAAAGTATCCTCCAGGGTCACCTCCATAGGGTATTCTACGTCCTTGCCCCGACGAGATCGCCGCACACGACTCGACTCTCGACGACCGAAGAGTCCACCGAGTATGTTATCGAGGTCCAGATCGCCGAGGCCGCCGAAGTCTAAGGGGCCAGAGCCGGCAGTCCTTTGCTCCCAGGCCGCTCCGCGCCCGGCCCTGGTGTCGGCGAACTGCCCAGCATTCTGCCAGTTCTCTCCGAACTGGTCGTACTTCCGCCGCTTTTCGGCATCTGAGAGCACTTCGTAGGCCTCGTTGATCCGCTTGAACAGCTCCTCAGCGCCCTTGTCCCCCGGGTTCACGTCGGGGTGGTGCTTTCTGGCCAGCTTGCGGTAGGCCTGCTTTACCTCCTTCTCGGAGGCGTTACGGGGAACTCCCAGAACCGCGTAGTAATCTTTCCCTGGCATAGCAACCTCTTTTTCCGACTACTACAATTATAGAGAGTTGATAACGCTATTGTCAATAGCATTGCCTATACTGTATCAACAACGTATCCTGAGATTGATATTTCGAGGAACAAATAGAGCCTAAAAAGAGGGGATTTCGCAACGTTTCTGATCTGATGGGATCCTTTCAAGGGTTTGTTTACTCTACAAGGATTGTGGTCTCTCCGCCTCAGGCGGATCGGCATGTGGACTCACATCCAATGGCTCTCTGACTCTCAGGTAAGCCTACAACCTTTCCATTCTCAGCGAAAACCCGACGCATCCCTTTGTGTGGTTTTGGGATGTGCCAGAAAATGTTTTGTGCTATTATTGGGCAAATCGATCCCTAGACTGTATTCGCAGGAGGAACGCTTTGAGCGAGCAAGCCCTTTCCGATGTAAAGGTGGTTGATCTTACCCATCACGTGGCCGGCCCCTACTGTACGAAGCTTCTGGCCGACTACGGCGCTGAGGTCATCAAGATTGAGCGGCCGGGGGCCGGCGATCCAGCCCGCCAAATGGGGCCTTTTTACCAGGACGATCCCCATCCGGAGAAGAGCGGTCTCTTTCTCCACCTCAACACCAACAAGAAAAGCCTCACTCTCAATCTCCAGACGGCGACTGGAAAGAGCGCGCTGTTAGAGCTGGTGAAGGATGCCGACATTCTGGTGGAGAACTTCAGGCCAGGGGTCTTGGAGGAGCTGGGTTTGGACTACCAGACGCTATCCAAGGTAAACCCTCAGCTCATAATGACCTCCATCTCCAACTTCGGCCAAACGGGGCCCTACCGGGACTACAAGTCCACCGAGATGATCAGCTTCGGTATGGGTGGCATCATGTTCCGTCACGGGGAGCCTGACCGCGAGCCATTGAAGTACGCTGGTGTCGTGCTCCAGTGTTTCGCTGGGCTGAATGGGGCTGCTGCCACCATGTGCGCGTATATGGGCGCTATGCTGGGTGGCCCCGGCCAATACCTGGATATTTCCATAATGGAGTGCCTCGCGGGCGCTGTGGACCGACAGATCCTTCGTTACTCTTACACCGGCGAGGTGGCTGAGCGTGTGGGGTCACGACGGGAAGGCAACTATCCGTCGGGCATTTATCCCTGCGGCGACGGCTTCGTTCACGTGGCTACCTTGGGGATAAGGGGTTGGCCCCGAGTAGCGAAGATGCTGGAGATGCCGGAGCTGGTGACCGACCCCATGTTCGCCACCGCTGCCGCGCGTCGATTGCATCACGACGACTTCGAGGTCTTCTTCTACCCGTGGCTCCTGGAGCGAAACAAGATGGAGGTCTTTCACGCCGCCGAGGCCGAGAGGGTGATGTCGGGGCCGGTCTATTCCATCGACGAGCTGTTCACAGACCCCCATTACCAGGCTAGAAAGATGTTTACGGAGATCGACCATCCCGTGACTGGGCCGCTCACTTATCCCGCAGCGCCCTTCAAGATGTCGGAGAGTCCCTGGCAGGGCAAGCGAGCTCCGCTTCTGGGGGAGCACAACCAGGAGATCCTGGGCGAGCGGTTGGGTTACAGCCCAGAGGATCTGGTTAAGTTACGGGAGACGGGCGTTATTTGAGGTGGTAGGGGCGTAGGTTCGACAAACTCACTACAAGTATTGCTATACGCCCTTACAGTCAGATCTCTCTACAAAAACGGAGGATAGAATGACGGGTTTGCCATTGGAAAAGGTTCGAGTCATTAGTCTCACGGAAGTGTATGCAGGCCCTTACGCCACCTCGCTCCTGGGTGACATGGGGGCCGAGGTTATTCATGTCGAGGCCATTCAACGAGTTGCTCAGGGCCGCGGGCAACTCAATCCAGTCCCAGGAGGGCAGGGGAACTATGCCGACAACGACCCCGGCACGCGCCCGTGGGAGCGAAGCGCTGGGTTTAACTACAACCATCGAAACAAGAAGGGGATCACGCTCAACCTTACAGACCCCAAGGGGATAGCCGTGTTCAAAGAGCTGGTACAGCTCAGCGACATCATGGTAGATAACTACGCCTCAGGCACTATGGAACGGATGGGTATCGGCTATGAGGTGGTCAGCAAGTGGAATCCGGCGATCATCATGCTCTCCAGCTCCGGATGGGGAGGAGACGGCCCGTACAAGGGGTATATAAGCTACGGCAGTCACGTGGACGCAACCATAGGTCACACCTATCTGCGGGGCTACCCCGATCTGGACCCATCTCGCACCACTAGCATAGTCCACTCCGACTCAATCACGGGGCCGGCGGTGGTCTTTGGGGCTATGACGGCTCTCAAGTACCGAATGCGCACTGGTAAGGGCCAATTCGTAGACCTCGCTCAAGCCGAGGCATTCATGCCGCACTTGGGGAACTTTATCATGGACTACACCATGAACGGTCGAGTCGCCCAACCTGTGGGGAACAGAGACCACACCATGGCCCCCCACGGCGTTTACCGTTGCGCAGGCAACGACCGCTGGGCCACCATCGCTGTCCGCAACGACGAGGAGTGGCGGGCCCTGTGCAAGGCCATTGGCCGGCCGGAGCTGGCTGGGGACGAGCGGTATGCGGATGTCATAAGCCGCCTTCAGCGCCAGGATGAGCTGGATCAGATTATTCGAGAATGGACGGTGGACAAAGACTCGCACGATGTCATGAACCACTTGCAGAAGGCGGGAGTCCCAGCGGGCCTGGTCATGAAAGACGACGACGTGTGGCACGATCCTCACCTGCGGGCAAGGAATTTCTTCCAGATGGTTACCCATCGTGAGGCGGGGACTCACGAGTACACCAAGAGCCCCTGGCGGCTAGACGGCAAGCCTTTGGAGATTCGCCTGCCCGCCACCTGCCTGGGCGAGTACAACTACGAGGTCTATCGCGAGCTACTCGGCAAGACCGCGGAGGAGTACCAGCAGATGGAGGATGAGAAGCTCATCGGCGACACCTACGTTGAGGGCGCGGAGGTCAGCCCACGGGACCGTGATGTGACGTAGTATTTCCGTTGTCTTTGCGAGTCCACCGAAGGTGGACGTGGCAATCTCGACCTCTCCCCCTGGCCCCCTCTCCGCAACGGAGAGGGGGTATCCTTCTCCTCCCCCGCAGCGGGGGAGGTTGGGAGGGGGTTCACGCGCTCAGCAGCCCCTTGTGGCGCAGCGCACGTTCAATGAGGGGTCCCATCGTAGGGGCAGGTTTTAAACCTGCCCCTATAGTTCGCGCCAAACCGCCATCGCCCTGGTGGGTCGGGAGACCCGACCCCTACGGGTTGGTTGGTCGCGGGATTGTGGTGCATGAGGGCGACAGCGAGGGGATATTACGCGAAGACGGTAGATGGAGTCAGACCGGTTACGGGCGGAGGCATGGGGAGGGACTACTCCCTGTCAGGATCGGGGTTTGGCTCATCCTCCCCATAGCGGAAATCGGCACGCTCCGCGACTA
>JAENIT010000100.1 GCA_016844365.1 Dehalococcoidia bacterium | reverse complement strand
CGAAATCGCAAGATGGCCTGCGGTATGGCGAACTGGTTAAAGGGATCGGAGAATTGCTGAGATCTGGCGGCAAACACCGGGTCTGTAGGCACAGTAAAGGGCAGTCTGGTGATGACCAGAAGGCTTAAAGCATCTCCTACCACGTCTACGCCCTCCCAGAAGCTGCTGGTCCCCATGAGAACAGTCCGAGGCTGGGATTTGAATGTGGAAAGGATATATGCCGGAGTGCCGTCTACGGTCTGGCCCAAGACCTGGATGTCGGCCCTGCCCAGAGGCTCTTTGACCGAGTTGTAGGCCCTTTGAAGCGCGCTATGGGAGGTGAACAGGACTAAGGCTCTGCCGCCGGTGGCAGAGCACATCTCTACCAGAGCCCTGTCCAGGGTTTCCATGTAGCCTGGCCTCTCGGGTCCAGGCATGTCCTTCGGTGTGTAGATGAGAGTCGTGTTCAGGTACTCAAAGGGGGAGCCGACTGCCAGCTCTTCAGGAGCTTTGAGTCCCAACCGCCCCTTTATATACTCGAAGTTGCCCTCCGTTTGAAGGGTGGCGCTGGTAAGCACCACTGATTTCCTTTTCGAGAAGAGCAGCTTGTCCAGAGCGGCGGATACGTCTAGCGGAGCAGCGCACATTAGGGGCGATTGCCCCTGGTTCTGGGATTCCAGCCAATAGATACCGTCGGGATCAGGGGCAGAGATGAAGGTGGTCATCTGGCGGTGGATGATAGACCCTGCGGGTAGAGCGGCGGCCACCTCAGTCAGGAGGTCTACCCACGGGTCCTCTTTCTCTCTAGCTAGCTCTTCAATAGCTCCGGCCACTCTGGAGAGATCCCGTTCCAGTTCCTCCAGAGAGAGGTGAAGGTTCTCCCACGCCTGCTCTAAATCTCGCCATACTTCGTGTTTTCGGACGTTGGGGGTAATGCGCAGCCGTCTGCTATAGCCGCCGCTGTCCTCTCCGTGGGTGTTGAGGATACGGCCCAGAATCTGGTACAGGAGCTCGCCGCGGGATCTGGTGGAGGACACCTTTCCGTGTAAAGAGTCGATGCGCTGGGCTAAAGCGCCGCCACGGTATAGAGGCGATCCCTCTTGAGTAAGAAGTCCCTGGACCGTTGACAGCAACCCTTGAGGTCTGCCCCCTCCGCCCGGACGGCTCAGGTGGTCCAGGTAGTCCGCCAGGTCTCGCAGGGCCACTCGATATCCCATCTGCTCCGTGGCTACGTCCTCCAGGTGGTGGGCTTCGTCAATAACCAGATAGTCGTGGTCGGGCAGGACTGCACCATCCCGAACTATATCGGAAACCAGCAGGGCGTGATTCACCACCACCATGTGGGAGGAAGCGGCCCGCTCTCGGGCTCGGTACAAGAAACAGAGACCGCTATTCACATAACTGCACGGTCCGCTGAGGCAATTGCCCTCCTGGGCTGAAACACGGTTCCAGAGCTCGTTTTCTCTGGAGTTAATGGCCACCTCTGCCCGATCGCCGGTAGTGGTGGAAGCCAACCATACCAGGAGACGGGCCGTGAATGAGGCCTCTTCCATGGATTGTAGAGAGCCGAGGGAGGAAGCAAAGCGCCGCAGACAAAGGTAGTTGGCGCGTCCCTTTAGCTGTGCCACCCGAAGGGATGCTGTTGAGTCATTCTGACCGACAGACGTTGGGGTGATACCATTACTCTGGTTCAGTTCGCTGGCTAGAGCTCGGATAAGCTCAGGGATATCTTTGTTCACCAGTTGCTCTTGGAGGTTTATGGTATTGGTGGATATGACCACGGGTACGTGGTTCTGTTGGGCCATCATGGCCGATGGAGAAAGGTAGGCCAGAGACTTGCCGGTTCCAGTGCCGGCTTCGGCTAGGAGATGCCGGCCTTCATTGAAAGCCTGAGCCACGGCTTGGGCCATCTGCACCTGCTCGCCTCGATACTCAAACCCCGGAAAGGAATTGGATAGGGGGCCGTCAGCCCCCAGGAAATCCGCTATTCTCTTCAGGTCAGGAGCAATCGGCTTTTCAATCGCTGACAGCGCAGGATGCGACCTATCATGGATCGAGAGGGACGCTACGTCTTCCACCACCTGATGTGGCGGTTTTGGTGCTAGAAAACTAGTGTCTCCCCTCTCTCTAGCGATCTCCAGGAAAAAGGAAGCCAGGGGCCACTCATGGTTAGTCACTACCCGCAGCAGGGCCGCAAGGACCCCTTGGGGCAGATCAAAGGCGATGCTACGGAGCGCTAGAAAGATGCCCATAGCCCCGCAGGCGTCTGGAAGGGCCCTGTGATGCACTGGCAGGGGTAGGGAGAAGCACCTTTGCTAGCTCGATAGTATCGTAGGTGGAGTTGTGGAAGGTGATCCCGCTTCGGGAAAGGAAGGCCAAGTCGAAGGCCAAGTTCTGCCCCACGATGGCTCTGTTACCGATGAACTCGACCACTGGATGTAGGACTTGGTCCTTTCGTGGGGCTCCTGCCAGCGCCTCCCCGGTGATCCCCGTAAGCCGCTGTATAGAATAAGGCACCGGGCAGTCGGGGTCGATGAGGGTGGTGTAACTTTCGGTCTCACCTTCCGCATCGAATCTGACCAGGCCGATCTCTATTATCTCATCTCTCTGAGGGTCAAGGCCTGTGGTCTCAACGTCCAGAGCTACGTATTCAGCCATTATTAGACATCCTCATAACAAAAAGGGCCTTGGGCAGGCCCTGATGGGTTTCTCAGAAAGCGATGCGCCTTCACATTGATTTGCTTGCATTGGATGCGGCCTTTTCCCGCCGCTGGGAGCGAGCCACGCGTTTCTCCGCATCCGCAATGATCTTTCGGGTCTCCGTTATCATGTCGGGGCTGACTGATATGGAGTTTATGCCCCACTCCACCAGTTTACGGGTCAACTCAGGGAAGACCGATGGGGCCTGGCCACAGATGGAAACGGTTACCCCGCGTTCCCGGCAGGTGGTTATCACGTGCTCTATGGCCATCATCACCGCTTCATTCCGCTCATCAAAGGTGTCGGCTAGTTTGGCGTTGTCCCGATCTATGCCCAAGATGAGCTGAGTGAGGTCGTTGGAGCCTATCGAAACTCCGTCGATGCCCACGTCCAGGAACTTGTCCAGGAGGAAGATGTTGGAGGGGACCTCAACCATCATCCACAGCTTGAAGTTCTCGGAGCGGCGGAGGCCGTTTTGGGCCAAGATCTTCTTGGTCTGGGCCATCTCGTTGGGTGTTCGCACGAAGGGTATCATTACCCAAAGGTTCTTGTATTTCCTGCGTACCCGCTTTATAGCCTCAATCTCCAGCTTGAAGACATCTATGTCCCCTACGTAGCGGGAGGCACCCCTGTACCCCAGCATTGGGTTCTCCTCCTCGCCCTCGAACTCGGCTCCGCCCTTAAGGTCTCGGTATTCGTTGGTCTTGAAGTCGGTAGTTCTATAAACTACGGGCCTGGGTTTACCCCCTGGCTCCTTGGGTACGTTGAAGGCCGAGGCGAACTTGGTAAGCCCATCGGCCAGCTTCTCAATAAACTCCTCAGAGCGGCCCGTCTTTATGGCGTAGCGGGGGTGCTCGCCTATGCGGGCCACTATGAACTCTGCGCGTAGGAGGCCCACGCCATCCACGTTCCTAGCAGAGACAATATCCGCCAGCTCCGGTTCCGCCAGGTTGACGTACAGGGTGGTTCGGGTGGCTATTTTCGGGCCAGTCTCTACAGGAGCGGAGCGGTCGCGCTTGGGCACCAGGATACCCTCGAAGATTTTCCCCCAAGTGCCGTCAACGGTTACCATCTGCTTGGGCCTCAACACCCTTGTCGCGCCTTCAACTCCCACTACGCACGGGATTCCCAGCTCACGGCTCACGATGGCAGCGTGAGCGGTTCTGCCCCCGCGCTCGGTCACAATAGAGGCGGCCCGTTTCATGGCCGGCACGAAATCGGGTGTGGTCATCATCGTTACCAGAACGTCACCTTCGACCACATCTCCTATCTGGGAGGCGTTGAAGATTATCTTGACCGGGCCGTAATCGGCGCCGGGGCTGGCAGGGGAGCCGGAGAGGAGAAGTTTGCCTGTTATCTCATGGCCCGACACCGTCTTTGCTGCGTCCTGGGCCAGGGTGGTAACAGGCCTGGTCTGAACAACGTAGAAAGTGGAGTTTTCTCGGGCCCATTCGATATCCTGGGGAGTGCCGTAGTGCCGCTCTATGCCCAGCCCTATCTCAACCAACTCAAGGATCTGATCATCGGTGAGTTTTTGCCGTGATGCCTCCTCCGGTGACAGATTGACCTCCATATTGGCCTCCAGAGGCTCGGTGCTCTCTAGATTCCTTACCAGTTTCCATTCCTGGACGGAGATGTTACGGTCCAGGAATGTCCGCGTTGCCTTATCGATAACATACATATCTGGCGTTACGGCCCCAGACACTATGGCCTCACCCAGACCGTAGATAGCCTCCACAACCACCTTGGTGGGATCGCTGGTAACAGGCTCACAGGTGAACATTACTCCAGATATCTCGGACTGCACCATCTTTTGTACTGGCACCGCAATGCCCACGGAGAGGTGATCGTAGCCCTGATGAGCTCGGTAAAAGATGGCTCTAGCCTCGAACAAGGAGGCCCAGCAGGCCTTAACCGCCTGTAGGACGTCCTTTTCTCCCTGGATGTTGAGAAACGTGCTTTGCTGGCCGGCGAAGGAGGCATCAGGAAGGTCTTCGGCAGTGGCGGATGAGCGGACAGCCACTAGAGGGGAGCCTATGGCCCTATAGGCCTCTATAATCTGCTGAGCTATCTCGTCAGGGATCGCCTCCTGGGTGATGATGCTCTTGATCTTGGAAGCTTCCATCTGCAGCTTCTCGCTGCCGTTGGGGTCCAGATTGTTCAGGAGCTTGCGAATGGTGTCCCCCAGGTTGGAGCGCTCCAGGAAGTAGGCATAAGCGTTGGAGGTGACCACGAATCCTGGAGGGACGGGGATGCCGATACTGATGAGCTCTCCCAGGTTGGCCCCTTTTCCTCCAGCCAACGGGATGTCCTGTTTCCTGATATTCGCTAGATTCAGCACAAAGGGATCTTTTGCCATACTTCACCCCTCGAGTGATTGTTGGGCGCCTTTGGTACCTGCTGTAGTGACCACTATTCCGATGAGGCGGATTTCTGGAAGATGGGCTTTAACCTAGCCCATCGCGTGTGTGGCCTGCAGCGGCTTCTTGCCCTTCTTATTGTCTTTCGGTTGGCACTTAACAGGGTAGAGATTGTGAACTAATTCTCAGTGGCTCAAGAGCAACCTAAGTTTAGCACAAGGGGATGGCGATCATCAATATGTGCTGGCACGATGATAGGAGTTTTGGTCGTTCTGGAAAGATGGGATCAGTGCTGTGCGCGGCCAGCGTACACGTAGTATAATGACTATCAGACATTAGAGGGGTTTAAGGAGATAGGCACTCTGGAGACAATCGAGGTAGCCCGGCGGGCGGCGGAGATCGCAGCGGATAAGGACGCTTCTGACATCGTGATGCTGGACATTCGGGGAGTGTCCAGCTTTGCTGACTACTTTGTTATATGTAGCGGGCAGACTCAGAGGCAGCTACAGGCGATTTTAGACGAAATGGATGTGGCTCTGGAGAAGGTCGGAGCCCCCGTTCTGCATCGAGAGGGGACGGTAGACTCAGGATGGGTGCTTCTGGACTTCGGCTCAGTAGTCGTGCACCTCTTCTCGCCCTGGGAGCGGGAGTACTACAGCCTGGATCGGCTGTGGCAGGATGGAGTTCAGGTCCTCAGGATTCAATAATCCAGGCGTCTATTTCCCGCTGATAGGATACGATCTCTCCCTCCTTGAAAAAGAGCGACAGTTCTTTTTGGGCTGATTCTGGAGAGTCGGAGCCGTGGATCAGATTCCGGCCCATCTCTAGACCAAGGTCGCCTCGAATGGTGCCGGGGGTAGACTTTAGAGGGTCCGTCGCTCCCATGGTGGCCCTCACTAGCTCTACGGCCCGTGGGCCCTCGAAGGCTATAGCTATGACGGGGCTGGAGGTTATGAAGTTCACGAGGCCAGGGAAGAAGGGTTTACCGTCGTGATCGGAGTAGTGGCGCTTTGCCAACGCCTCGTCGATGTGGATCATCTTCATCCCCACGATCTTCAGCCCTCGCCGTTCCAGGCGAGATATGATCTCCCCAGCGAGGCCTCGCTGCATGGCGTCCGGCTTCACAAGCACTAAGGTTCGTTCCAACTGTTTGTTCCTCCGTTTTTAATCTTTTTACTCACCCACTGGCGGACGCCGCAGATAGAGGGGCTGAAGGGTGGTCACGTCGTCCACATCGCCGATGGACAGTCGTTTCCAACTCAGCTCCGCCAATGCACCGGCCCGACGCAGGGCCGCTGCCGTCCCCACGAACAACGCCTTGCTCCCTAGCCGCTCCTCCAGCGCTAGCCGCGCCCAGGAGGGCACCTCGCCGCAGAAGAGAGTCCTCCGTCTGGTGCTGCGGATGAGCGCCTCCGGGCTGATTATGTGCTCCTCCTTCAGGCGGCTCCAGCAGCCGTCTTTATATT
>JAENIT010000228.1 GCA_016844365.1 Dehalococcoidia bacterium | reverse complement strand
CGCGGGATGGCGCATCAGCGAGCTGGCCAAGGTCACCGACGGCACCGAGTGGGTCCTTATCCTGGAGATGACCCAGGAAGAGTAGATGTCCACCACAACCGTTCGTCCTGAGCCAGTCGAAGGGCCCGCTGATGGTTCGACAAGGCCTGTCCTGAGCCTGTCGAAGGGCTCACCACGAGCGGGTTTATTCCGTTCGTCCTGAGCCAGTCGAAGGGTCGAAAGGAACGGCCTATGTATGACCACCGAACGAAATTGACTGTGCAACGATCCGTTGCTAAAATAGTGTTTATCAAAGGCAATGACGGAGACGAGTAGGTCGGGGACTACGGCCAGCGAGTCCGGTGTGGTGAAAGCGTCCCGCAACGGGATCCCGACACAGTCGGGAGACACGAAAAGCCCGATCGAAAATCCCTCCTGAGCCGCCAACCGAAACCTTCGAGCCCCCGAGGGCTGAAGCCTGGGGTGCCAGATGTGGAGTAGACTTGGCCGGACTCGCCCACCGTTATCGAGGGCGGGGGCATGAGACGTGCCCCGAAAGAGCGCCTCGTCCGCCTCAGGCGGATCGGGGAATAAGGGTGGTACCGCGGGTTTTCGTAGATCCCGTCCCTAAAGGGACGGGAGTTTTTTGTTTGGGGAAGGCTGACTTCATGCTCGTACGAAACATCTTTGACCAATATAAGCACGACGAGAATAGACTTACCAACGCCTTGTTCCAGGTGCTCAAGAACGACCTAGAATTTGTAAGAGGTTTTGTGGAATGGGCCAACGTCGGCCTACCTGACGGCGGGCAAGCCTTTGAGTTAGCATGCCAATCGATACCTAAACTGGATTACCAGTACCCATTTGAAGAAGATGAAAAGAGAGCCAGGAATATCCCTGATGGATGGATTTATCTTCCAGAGCAAAGCTGGGCCCTGCTTGTCGAAAACAAAATCACGTTATTGTTTTGGTCATTACAGCCGACCGTAGCATTCCGCAAGAACTACAGGGTATGGTTGGGGCGCAAGGCACGGTGTTCTGGAAACCTTGGAGCGATTTGTATATCTGGCTAAAGAGTAACAATAATGGGTTCCTAGGCCGAGAACTTATTGCTTATTTGGAACTCCTGGAATACAAGCTTCACAGAGAGGGGGACAGTAACGTGGCACTTACAGGCTTTACCGGGATTCCGTTCGGAGCAGAGCACCCCTATAACTCCATCGAGGCGTACGCCCAGCTTATGAGTCTAGTCCAAGCCCTAAGAAGTAGTGAAAAGTTAGTGCACGTGTACCCTCATTTCAGCGCGGAAGGCAGAGGTAATATTGAGCAGGACAGACCCGATGTGTGGGACGTGTTGCAGATGTATCCTGTTCCCAAAGACACGAAGAAGAAGAATTGGAAGTTCAACAACGCTCCTCATTTCATAATTTGGCTAAGCCGTGAAGGGCTCCATATCGGTGTTACGTTACCCAATGCTGACAAAACAGGCGGATGGAGGAGGGTAACAACCAGCCCCCACTCACTTGGCAATGCCCTTGGGCAAGTACAAAGCTCCGCCCAACATTCGGCGGGTAAACCTTCGTGCTTTGTTGCCTTAATTCAGAGACATCTGCCGCCTAAAATGCCACCCCGAGCCTCGAATCTCAAAACTGATGGGCGCATCGAGTTTGACTTAGATACCTTTCTTCCGGAACAGCTAGACAACAAAGTAAAGCCAAAGCAGGGGTGGTACGACGCCATTACCAACCTTCTTCAGTCAAAGGGACCTGAAAACCTAGAGTTACATCTTGATCTTCGGTACAGCTACCTCTCATCGTCATCTAGCAGGATACTTAAAAGCGCGCAGTTCATCGAAGAGTCTGTGGACGCTTGTATCGCTCTACATCCGTGGTACCGATTTCTAACAGAGTCGAACGTTTATAAGAGAACACCAGCTTAGGAGCCACCATCATGTTCAAACCCGTAGACAGCAAGGTCAACATCCCAGCGATGGAGGAGGCGATCCTCCAGTTCTGGAAGGACCGAGACATCTTCCGCAAGAGCGTGGAGAGTCGGGCCGGCGGGCCCCAGTTCAAGACGATGAAAGGGTATCAAGCGCCCCGCAAGGGGGGATGGGACACCCACGGCCTCCCGGTGGAACTGGAGATCGAGCGGGAGTTGGGGATTTCCAGCAAGCCAGAGATCGAGGACTACGGCATCGATCTCTTCAACGCTCGCTGCCGCGAGAGCGTCATGCGCTATGTGAAGGAGTGGGAGTCCCTCACCGACCGCATCGCCTTCTGGGTGGACATGGACAACGCCTACGTCACCTTCACCAACGAGTACATCGAGTCCTGCTGGTGGATCATGAAGCAGCTCTGGGATGCGGGCCTGGTGTACCGCCACTACCGGGTTACGCCTCACTGCCCTCGCTGCGGCACCTCCCTCAGCTCCCACGAGGTGGCCCTCGGCTACAAGGACGACACCCCAGACCCCTCTGTTTATGTAAAGTTTCGTGTTGACAAAGAGGCGACTCTGACTACGGACGGACCCCTTCCCCGTGCCTTGCAGGGTGATGTCCCTACTTTCCTTCTGGCCTGGACCACCACCCCCTGGACGCTCCCCGGCAACACAGCCTTGGCCATCGCTCCGGACGCCGAGTACGCCGTGGTCGAGGTGGGGGAATCCGAGGAAGAGAAGGCGCGCCTCATCCTGGCCTCGGCCCTGGTGGATAGAGCCGTCCTGGGAGAGCACTCAACGGTGGCCTTCGTTCGGGGCCAAGACCTGCTTTCCTTAAAGTACGAACCCCTATACAGCCCCGATCGTGTGAATTCCAGCGTGCTCCGCTTCGTTCCAGGAGACGATGGCCGTAGGGGTGAATTGCAATACGCCCCTACCCGCCAGGGAGAGACAAAATGGAGCTATCCAGTCATCCCCGGCGATTTCGTATCTATGGAGGACGGCACCGGCATCGTCCACATCGCCCCCGCCTACGGTGACGTGGACTTCCAGGCCGGGGAGGAGCACGGCCTCTTCTTTATCCAGACCGTGGACCTTTCCGGCAACATGACTATACTCCTGGGTAAGCCTAACGCTGAGGACGACATCGGCGGTCGCTTTGTGAAGGATGCCGACCCTCGGATCAAACAAGACCTCCAGGAGCGGGGCCTTCTCTACCGCAGCGAGACCATCACCCACACCTATCCCTTCTGCTGGCGCTGCGACACCCCCCTCCTCTACTACGCCAAGACCTCCTGGTACATCCGCACCACGGCGGTCAAGGATGAGCTTATCAACGGCAACCTGGAGATCAACTGGTACCCGGAGCACATCAAGCAAGGGCGCTTCGGCGACTGGCTGGAGAACAACATCGACTGGGCCATCTCCCGAGAGCGCTACTGGGGGACTCCACTCAACGTCTGGCGGTGCGAATCGTGCGACGGCACCCAGTGCGTGGGCGGCCTAGATGAGCTGAGGG
>JAENIT010000099.1:2459-10074 GCA_016844365.1 Dehalococcoidia bacterium | reverse complement strand
CGACCCCTATTATTGTCCGAAGCAGTGTGGTCTTGCCCGAGCCGCTAGGCCCCATGAGGCCCACAAAATCGCCAGGCATCACCTCTAGGCTCACGTCCCGGAGGATCGGCTGGCCCTCGTAACCGCACGTTACCCCTTTTATTTCCACGATCGGCCTCTCGGGCATGTGCTCGTGGGGGAATGGATGAAGCATACTATTTCCTCACTGAGGGTACACAGGCGCGCTCTTTTCATTGAAGACCGGACTGGCGTCAAAGCCCTTTAGGGCGTTGACGTTGCCGCCCAGAGCTGGGATCATGTTCTCCATGTTCTCCAGCATCAACCCCAGATAGCTATGGCGAGGGTCCGCGGGCTTTCCGGGAAGATCGTCATCCCGGAGCTTGTCTATATACTTAGCGCCCGACTCCCTGGCGATCTGCTCCAGCACCTTGCTGGGGAAGACCTCCGATCCGAAGATTGCTGGCAATTTGAGCGCACGAATCTGGTCAATAAGCCCCGCTACTTCACGAGCCGATGGCTCGGAGAAGTCTGAGGGTTGGACGGCCCCAATGACTTCCATACCGTAACGCCTCGCGAAGTAGGCCCAGGAGTCGTGGTAGGTGAGGAGTTTGCGATTGCCGGTCGGTATTGTCTCGACAGATGCCTTAATGCCTGTATCCAACCTCTCGATTCTGTCTCGGAATTTCGCAAGGTTCTCAGTATAGTATTCTGCATTGGCAGGATCAAGCCTTACCAATTGCTCGTGGATTAACTCGGCGTAACGAAGGCCATGGATGGGGTTGGGCCAAAGGTGCGGATTGGGATGGCCCCCCGACTCAGGGAAGCTGAAATCGAAGGCCCATTCCTCTCTGGTGACGGCCCTATCACCCAGAAGCAAAATCATCGCATCCTTCTTCTTGTTGGCCTCCGCCATCTGACGGGTCGGCTCCTCTAGGAACAGTCCGTTGAGGACAATCAGGTCGGCGCGGCCCAGGACCTTGGCCACCGAGGGCACCGGCTCGAAGGTGTGGGAGTTTACCCCTTCCGGCACAATACCCTCCAGTTCTATTCTATTGCCGCCGATGTTCTCAGCGATGCTAGTGATGGGGGAAACGGTAGTAACCACCTTCAGCTTTCCCCCAAGATCAGCGCCCTCCGAAGGGGCAACCCCCCGTGGTGAGGCGCAGGCCGCCACGACCATGGACAACGTTAGTAGGGCAGAAACGCAACTTGCATTGAGCATCTATCGTCATTCCGGGCAAATTGTCAGCATTCTCTTATCAATGTATATCTAATTGCAACTAATTGCAACTGCTTTCCAGATAGATAAACCTTTTAGTAAGGGAGTCCTGTACTTTACACACCACCGCCTCGGTGCTATCATTCTCGCATGGTACGTTATAACTAAGGAGGTGGTTCCTTTGCGTTATACATATACAACACGGGTACTCAGATTGGTAGCATTGACCTTACTAGCCCTCGTGATGGCAACCAGTTGCGCTCGTCAACAGCCCACTGCGACATCAGGGATATCCGTCCCTAAGACATACACTTATGAGGCCTCTGACTACAGCTTCTCCGGCCCTGAGTCTATTGAGGGTGGAGTGGTAACGATAGGTCTAAAGAATATGGGCAAGGAGCCCCATCACCTTCAGTTCTTCCGTATAAACGACACCAGCAAGACGGACACTATAGTCACTGCCCTGAAGAAAGAAGACCTCTCAGTCCTCGCCATCACCACCGCCCCCGGCGGAGCTGGCACTGTGGATCCACAGGGCATGGCTGAGGTAACCATGACCATGTCGGAGGGCCAGTACCTACTGGCCTGCTTTGTGCCTGGCTTGGACGGTCAACCCCACATCGCGAAGGGCATGCTACGAACCATCAGGGTAGATAAGCCTTCAGGATCTGTGGGGACGGAGCCGACAGCCAAGGTAACTGTAAGCTTGAAGGACTTCACCTTCGACCAGCCAGCCACACTGGCGGCAGGGAAGAGCGTAGTGAAGGTGGTCAACGCGGGCCCTCAACTCCACGAGTGGAACCTTCTAAAGCTGGCTCCGGGGAAGACTGTGGATGACGTGGGAAAGTTTTTCAGCTCGCCGGCAGGGCCGCCCCCCTTCCAGTCCGCGGGGGGATTCAACGGTGTGCAGAAGGATAGCGCGGGGTACGCCCTCCTGAATTTAACTCCCGGACAGTACGTGGCAATCTGCAACATCCCTGACCCATCCAAGGATCAGCCGCACTCCGCCCTCGGGATGGTCAAGCAGTTCAGCGTCCAGTAGATCCAACTGGCTGGGTTGGCGTCACGTCAGCAGATGCCCTGCGCTAGGCATGGGAGAGAGTTACATTAATAAGTAGATCAGGGGTCGCCGTAGCCCCAATAGTCTCTTGGGAACGGCGGCGTATCTCCGATGGTCAGTCGCGGGATTCGCTCAAGTATTCCCGCGTCACCTCTTTGAAGCCGTCTTCCCTGAAGCGGACAACGTTGATGCTCTTCGCAAGGTCTGGCGACCCTGAGTAGTATGCGGGAACCTCGCCGTTCCCAACCCGTTCTGCGGTGTCCCGGTGGCCCAGGGCAACGTAGTCGGCGCCTGTAGCAGCTATATGCTCATCATAGATCAACCAGGCGTGATGAGAGTCGGAGTCGACCCACAGGCCGTGGGCCATGGCGATCTGCCATCGTGTGCTGCGCGGGCGGGGCGACTCCAGGGGCAGCATGTCCACATGGTCCAGATGAGGTCTCCCCCATATCTCCATGTCCATCTCTGGAAGGACAATGCCCTCCTGTCCAGTGATCCCTATGATCTCCACGTTGTCCAAGTCCGCAAGCCGTCCCCTGCGATACACCGAGTTTGGAGTTAGGGGATCGTGGTTGCCGGGCAGGATTACCACCTTGAGATCGGCCGCTGCAAAAAATTCAGTGGCTTGCTCCAATGTCGATTCAGAAAGGCGATTGTGGTCAAAGACATCGCCAGCAAGGAGTAGGACATCGGCCCGTACGTTTTGGGCCGCGCGAATCGCCTGCTGGACTCCCCACAGGTCGTTCTTCCTCCACTCAAATCCGATGTGCAGGTCTGAGCTATGAGCAATGATTATCTCTTTCATCTTCGAGATCAAGTATATCACAAAACCATCCATGTGAGGCCAAGTCCTTAACAACAATTTTCTGCGGCGAAGGGCCGTGTCAACTCACAAAAGAAAGAATGTTACTGAGCGGTGTTGGCCGCCTCCCTTCGGTTCTTCTGAGCGTCTTCCCGCTGCTGCCACAACCGCTCTACCGCCTGGTAGATCTCCACCCGCAGCTGTCGTCAGCGCTCTTGCTTCGAGTTTTATGCTAACCCTAAGTTACAGAGGACGGCGGGTGCTTTCAATCTTTACCCAATTTCACACTTAATAGTGTAGAACCAGTGAATACGTCCCCTTGACGCCGAGGTCTCATATCGCGATAATAAGTGAGTGAAACGAGTGTGCTAGTAACTAGGAGTGATGTTATGGCGGAGAAACAGTTCGATGCCAGTCGGTACTTGACCAATCTGGAGGGGCGGGAGTACCTGGAGGTGAAGTGGCGGCTCCTCTGGCTTCGCACCGAGCACCCCGATGCCATCATCAATACCGAGATGGTGGAGCATGATAAGGGGCTGGCGGTCTTCAAGGCCAGGGTGATGCTCCCTGGCGGTGGCGAGGCCACTGGCTGGGGCAGCGAGAGCGTGGGCGACTTCGAGGAGTACATTGAGGCGGCGGAGACCAAGGCTCTGGGCCGAGCCCTGGCCGCTCTGGGCTACGGGACTCAGTTCTGCCAGGACTTCGAGTACCGCAAAGAGGGAGAGCCCTTCGGCGAGGCTCAGGACAAGCCGTTGATAGTGGACGCCCCCGTGACCAGGGCGGGAACTAGGACGGTGCGGGAGTCATCCCGAGGAGAAAGGAGCCAAGGGAATCCCGCTACTGAGGCCCAGGTAAACGCTCTCTACACCATCGCCCGCACCCAGCTCACCATGGACGAGGGGGCCTTAAACCAGCGCTGCCTGGAGGTCTACGGGGTGATACCGAAGGAATTGACTCGGAGGCAGGCCTCTCAGTTCATAGATGCGTTAAAAGGCCTGTCCTGATCCGCCTTAGGCGGACGAAGGGGAACTTCGTAGGGGCGTATTGCTATACGCCATGATCGTCCAACATACCTTCACAGATGACAGGGAAGCAATGGAAAGCTTTTAGTGAATCCTCTATAGCGTAGGGATCGGATGGGTATCAAGGCTCCTACTCCTCCCAGGCCTCATCGCCGATAAGGGGGACGAATCGGCAAGCGCCCAGGGAAGTGCGCGAGATTCGATCGCCATGCTTGACCACCACCAGAAGCTCCTGCTCGTTTCGAGAACCTACGGGGATTACGATGCGACCTTCGTCCTTTAGCTGGTCCAAGAGCGCCTGGGGCACACGGGGCGCGCCAGCGGTGGTCAGGACTGCATCGTAGGGGGCTCCCTCAGGCCACCCCATAACCCCCTCCGCCGCCAGGTGAACATTTATGTTCTTGTAGCCCATCGTGTCCAAACGGCTCCGCGCTTCCTCCACCAGGTTGCTATGGCGTTCCACAGTCACCACATAGCCTGCCGTCTCCGCCAGAATGGCAGTCTGGTAGCCGCTCCCCGTTCCGACCTCCAGGACCCTTTCGTCACCTTTAAGTTCCAGAGCCTGGGTCATCAGGGCAACGATGTAAGGCTGGGATATGGTCTGGCCGGACTTTATGGGCAGGGGGGCGTCCTGATAGGATAGGTGCCGGCTCTCCGCAGGGACGAAGTCCTCTCTGGGGATATGGCTCATCGCATCCAGCACTCTCTGGTCCTGGATCTCCCGACTCAACTGCTGAATCAGCCTGGCCCGGTCCGACTCTAGATCCCTTAGCTCCACGACCTTAACCCCCTCCAAGCGCCATCTAACTTCACTGTAACACACCCCTAGCACGACGACAACACTACCCGCATTGGTGGGAGAGTCCTCTAGGCGGACATCTCGACGCGCTCTAAGTAAGCGGCCGCGCTCGCCCTAGTACTCCGTAACTCCGGTGAAGTTCCACCCCTCGATCTTCAGGGCTGGCACTCGATTGTAGGAGAACATCGTCTGCATCAGTCGGGAGTCTCGACCTATCATCTCCACATGGCTTAGGGCGTCGAGGTAGCTCTGGGTGAACCGGAAGTTCTTCACTGGCCCCACGATACGTCCGTCCTCGATGAGGAAGGTGCCGTCCCTGGTCATGCCGGTTATTGTAACGGTCAGAGGATGCACCACCCTTGTGTAGTGGAATCGTGTCACCAGGATGCCCCTCCGGGTGGATGCGATCATATCCTCCAGGGTGGCGTCGCCAGTCTGGAGATAGAGGTTCCTGGGCACCGGCCCGAAGCCGTGGCCGCCGGGCAGGGCGTGGCCCGTGGACTCTACGTTCTCCTTCCACGCGGTGTAGCTGTCGTGGCAGACGGCGTTGGCCACTCCGTCGACAATAAGGTCCACCCGCTGCTTGGGCACACCCTCGAAGTCGAAGGGCATGGATGCCGTCCCCGGGCCCAGTGCGTCGTCCCAGATAGAGATGTTCTCCCCTACCACTGGCGCGCCGAATCGCCCCGCCATGAAGCTGTGTCCCTCCTGGACAGCTTTAGCGGAGAAGCCCAGGTAGGCCAGAAAGTCCAGGATGTCGCTGACGGCGTACTCCTCCAGCACCACCGTGTACTCTCCAGCCTCCAGACTCGCTGGATTTCGACTCCGCTGCGCCTTGCCGATGGCCTCGGCGGCCAGGGCTCCGGGGTCTATGTCGTTAATGTCCGCGGCCCATCTCTCCCCGTAGCCGGAGCCGGTATCGGACATGACCACGGTGTTGTAATTGGCCTCCGTCTCCAGATGGTAGGCGAAGAGGCCCAGGGAGTTGGCGATGGCCACCTGCCCCACGCCGTTGCTGAAAGCCCCAGAGGCCACCAGGCCGCCCTCCTGCGCGCGACGGCAAACCACGGCCACCGCCGCGGCCCGCTCCTCCGGCCCGAAGTCCGCGGTGCGCTGGACATAGGCGGCAGCCTTCTTTGTTGGCGCTGGCGCAGGAAGAGAGCGAAAGTCCGGGTCCTCATGCTGATGGCGAGCCATCTCCAGGGCCCGGTCCATCGCGCTCCTTATCGCCGATTCCTCTACGCTGCTCACCGTGGCCACTCCCACTCTCTTGCCCAGCACCGCGCGTACAATGATCGAGGCAGTGCTCTCGGCCACGTTCTGGTGGATGTAGTTGTTGGCGAATCGGGTGAGGGCGGAGTCGCCGGCGTGGAGGGAAACCTCCGTCTGCTCCGCCTTGCTGTAGGCCAAGGCCGCCTCCAGGATACTGCGTATCTGTCGTTCTTCAAGCATGATAAAACTCCCTTTATTATGTCATTCTTCGCTCCGCTCAGAATCTAAGAATTCCAGGTTTTGAACCTAGTGCGCAGGTCATTCCTCCCAGTCCTGGCTCAGATCTCGCCATTGGGGGTTAATCGACTCTATAAGGGCAACCTTTTTGCTCCTAAGCCAGCCCTTTATCTGTTTCTCTCGCAAAATGGCCGAGTTAATATCGTTGGTCTCCTCAAAGAAAACTAGTTTAGTAATATTATACTTCTTGGTGAACCCTTCTATTAGCTTTTCCTTGTGCTCATACACCCGCCTCTCCAGGTGGTTAGTGACACCCACGTATAGAGTTCGAGAGTGGTTGCTCATTATGTACACGTAGTATTGGCGCATTACGTTAGCCTTTAGATTCTTCGCTGCGCTCAGAATGACAATTTAACGGAACCTTTTTAGCGTTTTGCACTCAGATGGTGACTGGTTTCTAAGCTTTAAGGCGAAGCATTCAGTGTGGTGGTCACGCGTCACCAGGGTTGCTTTTCTTAATTGTTAGGTCTTTCCCGCCACGGTAAACCACTAGATAACGTTCAAGTATAGGAGCTACAGCACCCTGGTTATCTCGACCATTGATCTGGACAGTTATTTGATAACTTCCAGGTCCCACAGGGTTGTATAGAGCGAGACCAATAGCCCATCTAAATTTGTTAACTGGCGCTGAAGTAGCCGCCACATCTAGGACTTGGGAATTTCTAGCTGGAATCGGACACTCTGCCTGAGCACGACCTAAAGAAAAATAACTCCAGTTCAGAACTGCCTGTCCTGGTAACAGGTCTCCCGGATTTAGGGGACCGTCCATCCTGGCAATCCCCACAAGATGGCCGGAGCATCTCTCAAGGTCTTCTTGCCCATCATTGTGAACTTCGATGCCGACCCATTGCTCCAGAGACTCGGTATCTCCAATCTCTGGCTTATACGGCTCCAGTCTTAGAGCTGGCACAAAACGTTTTTCCAGGCCCGCCCTTTCCTTCTCGACCTTTTCCCAAGCGTGCTGCCCGACTCGATATACAAGAATAGAGCCACTTACAGCAATAGCAATCCAAAGAGTGGCTTGCCACAAAGGGCCCAAGCTTTTGAGCACAGTGATAAAGGTTAGCAGAGAGATTCCCGCCAATGTAAGTAGTGCTAGAACCGCACCCCACCACCAACCGAGGAATTCCTTAACAGATGTCCAAAATGCTCGCCAATAACTCATTACAATTCAGCGCATCCTAATCTCACCCCAGCAGCACCA
>JAENIT010000099.1:0-2448 GCA_016844365.1 Dehalococcoidia bacterium | reverse complement strand
CCAGGTTCTCCTTGAACCGACGCACAGCCTCCTCCGGCACCTGGGGGCCGATCCATGCCATGAGGAGGCTGTAGGGATCGCCGAGGATGCCAGGATCGTCGGTGGAGCACTCCACAAATCCCAGTCTGGCCATCATCCCCTTCCATACATCCCGATACTCCTCCGCGTTTAGACCAGTGCCCTCCAGGTCCCAGTCCGAAGTGTACCCTTGAGCCATGAAGATCTTATCCTGCCAGTGAGGATCATTGACAGCCTGCCGCAGAAGGGCGCCGGCCAGCCCCATTTGTCGCCAAGAGCGGCTCACCTCAAGGGTCAACTCGTTCACGATGGAGTCGCGTCCCCAACGCCCCCTTCGGCTGGTCCTGCTCACAATCACGTATCCTACCAGGAGACGATCGCCAGTGTAAGCCACCAGCACCTCGTCCCAAGCCATTTGAGCGTACTGGATCAGCCTGGTTTTGGCCCGGGTGGCGTTATAGTGCCAAAATATCCCCAGGTCCTCGTCCATCTTCACGCCCCCCAGGAACTCCGGCGTTGACCAACTCCTGAGGTACACCAGCCCATTGGCTGTAAGCAGCTCCCTGACCTCTGGCTCACCCATAATACTCCCGCCCAAGCCCTTCGGCGCCTTTTCTCGCCTTCTGGATGACGGCTTCTGCCTCCCGAATGATCTGCTGAAATTGGGCGGCGATCTCCTCTTTGGCCTCAGCGATTATCCTCAAGTCAGCCTCGCTTATGACGGCCTGTTTTACCAACACCGACACCTCACCCTCGTCCAGGAACTGTAAAATGCCGTCTGAGTCCACCCACGCGTCCAGGACGAGGTCCGTCCACGCCACCGTGTTCCCCTCGATAGCCACATCTCGACACACGTCGAAACGGTAGCCTATGAGTCCTCCACCATCGTCCAGCATCTTGTACAACAGATAGGCCCGATCCCGCCAGAAAACCGCCTCGGTAACCCGTCCGGCCAGGGGAACGGTGGCGTCCACCTGGTAGTGAGACCCAGGGGGCAGCTCGAAGCGGAGAATGGCAACATCATCGGTTATGAGGAGGGCATCGCAGATGAAGCTCTCCTCGCGTCCATCCAGGTGCCGTTTTATCTCCGTTATTTTCATGTCCGTATCATCCCGATGGACTGGAAGGAGCGCCTGCCCTGGGACACTCCCTTCCCTTGGATAAGGTCTCTTAGTGCCGTCCGACGAGCAATATGCTTCGCTGGAGGGATCGCTCACCGTATATGCCCCATTTTCCGTAAAATTCGGCTAAATGTCCACCTCTCAGGAACAGCAAACCTGGCGCAAATGGGTTATAATATAGGCGCAACTCATGATGAAAGCATAGGGGGTCAACTTGCGCACTGGCATCTGCACAGTAGTTTACAGCGGCGATGAGATAGGGGTGGACGGAGGCTATACCAAGCTCAGATACCACAACGTATGGGCGCCGGAGGTCGGGACGGCCTTTGGCGATGCCGCCACCCAGATCAATACGAATCTGGTTCTTGGCAAAGAGGTGCGGTATGACCCTACGGGATATCTCCACTGGGACAACATAAGCATAGTAGTCGAGGTGTTCGTGGGGGAAGTGTGGGTAAACCAGGAAGTGCGTTACTGGCTGGCCAAACAACTGGCGGAAAAGCCTGAGCAACTGTTCCCTAAGTACCCGGCAGCCCGCCCCTAAGGCGGCTTCGAGGCCAACGTGGCGCTTGGAAAGAGGATAATGATGAGAGTCGTAGGGCTGGGAGGCCCTGCGGCCCTTTTTTTGCTCCTGGCTTTTTGCGCCTACCTGTGGCCCCGTCTGCCCGGAGACCTGGAGATCTCCTTGGCCCTTCAGCGCTTCACTCCCTACCCATTGGCCCTGCTCCTGGAAGGAGTGTCGTGGCTGGGAGAGCGGCCGGTGGCGCTGGCAACCCTGCTGTTCTGCGTGGCCACCCTAGGGCTTCTCAGGTTCAAAATGGAAGCCTTAATCATAGCCTTGGCCCTGGCCCCCACCCTGATTAACATCCCCTTAAAAGAGCTAATAGGACGGCCCAGGCCCAGCCCTGAGCTGATTACGGTGCTGGACTCAGGGAGCACCGAGTTTAGTTTCCCCAGCGGCCACGTCCTGCACTGCGTAGTCTTCTTCGGCATCCTCATCTATCTTGCCCCCAAGCTCATACCCAACCTCATCATCCGCAGAAGCGTCCAGGCCACCATGGCCGCCATGATACTTCTGGTGGGCCCTTCGCGGGTGTACCTGGGAGCCCACTGGCCCAGCGACGTTTTAGGCAGCTATCTGCTGGGAAGCCTATACCTGGGGCTTCTTATCGCAGTCTACAACCAGTGGGGGCCTCCTCCGGTAGCCAAGGGGAGTAACCCACAGGCTATAGCTTCCGTTGCCGAAGGCGAGAGAGAAGGATAAAAGCCCATGCGCTTGACGGCCCTGCGCGCCTTTGTTACCATTGGC
>JAENIT010000098.1 GCA_016844365.1 Dehalococcoidia bacterium | reverse complement strand
AGTGGGGCCTTCATGCTAACCCTGGGCAGAGAGCTACAAAGGGACCAGGAGATGATCTGCGACTTGCACTCCAGCCCGCTGACTGATATATGGAGCTGATCTGGTGAGAGATGGGCAGGAACCGGACAGAGGGAGATATCTGTCATAGGCTCCGTATCAAAGTCCAGGAGCGCAAATTTATCAGCGAACTTTGGGTAGTTTATGCCCTTTCGAGATTTCGTTATTGTAGGCGAGTTCATAGTTCCTCCTTACTTTCAGTGAAGTGTTCGGGTACTGCTACATTCATATGTCCGGTCCTCGGCGGCGCGAGCCAAGTGAGGCTCCATCCTTGGCGCAGGGCCAGAAGGAAAAGGAAGGCACTAAAGCACAGTGCAGCAAAGAGTGTAAACCCAGCCCCATAACTTCCTAAAGTATCCCTGAGAAGACCCAGGGCGAAGGGCAAGCAGAATCCGCCAACTCCTCCGGCAGCGCCTACAATACCCGTAGCGGTGGCGATGCGGCTGCCAAAGCGCTGAGGCACTAGCTGGAACACGGCCCCGTTCCCCATTCCCAGAGCACCCATACCAAGTACGATGAGGGGGGTAACAATCAGGAGTGGGGGTAGTTGGCTTACGCCCAACATAACAAGACCCACCAATGGGAAGAGCAGGCTCAACATAAACACGCCGCCCCGACGGTCAGCCAGATAACCACCCAGAGGGCGCACTAAGCTGCCGCCGAATACGCACAAGGCCGTTATAGTGCCCGACTGAACCTTGTCCATGGCGTACTGGTCGTGGAAGAAAATGGACAGGAAGCTGGACAATCCAACAAAACCCCCAAAAGTAACACTGTACAGCATGCAGAACCACCACACATCGGCCTCTTTAGTGAGATCCAGACTCCGAGTCAAGCTGGCCTCCCCGGCTTTATATGGGGCTTCCTTGGCGGCGAAGGCAAAAAGAGCGGCCACCGCCAGGACGGGTACTGTCATAAGTCCAAAAACGCCGTGCCAGCCCACCACCTCCGCCAACCGCGGTGCCAGCAGCGCAGCCAAAGTGGTTCCGCTATTCCCGGCGCCGGTGATGCCCATAATTAACCCCTGGTGCCGGGGAGGATACCATCGGCTGGCGAGAGGCAGGGCAACAGCAAAACTGGCCCCAGCCACACCCAGAAGCAGGCCAAGTGACAAAAGTTGAAGGTAACCCGTGGCCCCCAGCCAGCCCCACACAAGGGGCGCCAGGGTTAATAGGATGCTAACAGTGCCTACTCGGTGTGGCCCATAGCGGTCGGCTAACGCTCCGATTACGATCCTGAACAGGGAGCCACTCAGAATGGGGAGAGCGGTCATGAACCCCTTTTGGGTCGCGGAGAGACCAAAATCCTCGGCGATGTAGTTCCCCAGCGCACCCATGAGCACCCAAACCATGAAGCTCACATCGAAGTGCAGGAAGGAGGCCAGGAGGGAGGGCCAATGGCCCACCGACAGGAAGCTACTAAAGGTCTGGCCCAAGGCAAACCCTCTGTCTTCTCTTCTCAGGATAGCCTTTTCCATGTCCAGCTAAGTTCCTCCTTCTCTTTACTTAGACTTCATGATAAGGCCCAATTGTTTCCGCGAAATTACCAAGGTGTGAACGCCAGGTAAAACCTGGGTAACGTTTGTGTTACATTTCACACGCGATTTGCAGGTCCAGGAGGCATGGGGGTAGAGTTTCTGACAGGTTCGAGATGACGGAGTCGGGGTGTAGAAACTAGGGGAGGGGACTTAGCGGGCCAGCTTGCGCATCCAGGTGGATAGAAGGTCCACCGCCAGCACCATAATTAGATACACCATCAGCAATAGGGTGATGTCTGTGTAATGGAACCAGCTCATGCTCAATCGGAACTCTCGGCCCAGACCGCCAGCACCCACGAAGCCCACGACTATGGTGGTGCGGATAATGACCTCCCATCGGTACAGGAGATAGGTCAGAAAGCTGGGAAGGGCTTGAGGGAGTATCCCGTAGGCCAGCATCTGAAAGGGGCCAGCGCCAGCACTCCGCAGTGCCCGGGCCGGCCTAGTGTCCAGATCCTCAACCACCTCGGCAGACAGCTTGCCAACGATCCCAAAGTTGTGGATGCCCAAGGCTAATGCGCCAGGCAGAATTCCAGGAGAGAAGAAAAACAGGATCAGCATAGCCCATAGAAGCTCTGGTATTCCTCGGGTGAAGATGTACACGCCCTTCACTATGAAGAAGAGAGCTCGCCAGACCGGAGATCGAGAGGGCGCTAGCTCACCAAAAGCGACGTTTCTGGCCGCGGGCATGAAGGTAAGAAGCGCCATGACGCCCACCAAGCCCATAGCCAGGACGCTCATAGCTGCGGTCTCGTAGGCCAGACCCGCAGCCTCCAGCCAGCTCTCCGGGGATAAGTACGCAGGAACGGACTCGCTCCCTGTGCCCACCATACGCTCTATGAATTTCGTTGCGCCCGCCCACGCATCCCTAGAAAACAGGTTGGCAATACCGCTTTTCTCCCCCAAGAGGATGTAGGCCCACGAGATGGCAGCTAGGAGAACGAAAAGAAGCAGAGAACCACCAGCAAACCCTAAGCGAGGTCTGGGCAGAGAGGTCTCTACAGTTGCTGCTGCCCCTCGGTTCACGCCACCAGACTCCTTCGTATCCCGTTACTCCAGGCATCCACTACGGTTACTATAGCCACCAGGAAGAAAAACAGTGTCCACACCTCATCGTAGTGGAGGTCCATCATTGAGAGCTGGATCTGGTATCCCAGGCCCGGAATACCGACAAAGCTCAGGATCGCCGCCGACCGGATCGCGCACTCCCATCGGTAACAGCCGTAACTGACCATATCGGGGAGCGCCATCGGCAATCGGCCATACAGAAACACCTTCCATTCAGTGGCCCCGGAAGCTCTTAGTGCCCTCAGCGGCTCTTGGGGAACATCCTGCAACAGCTCCGAGTAAATACGGCCCAGGATTCCGCCATAAGGAACGGCGATAGCGATGACACCCGCTATGGGAGAGAGGCCAAAGGCCACCACAAATAGCCAGGCCCAGACCAACTCATGGATGGAGCGCAAGAAGGCGAGGATAGACCGAACGCCAACGATGCTCGCCAGCCTTATCGGCGCTGATCTAGCCAGAACACCCGACGCTATCACTCCCAGGGGGAAACCCAGAGCCACAGCCAGAGTTATGCTCGCAGTGGCGTAAGCGATGGTCGTCCAACTGGCCTCAAAGACTATTCTCAGGAAGGAGAAAGAGACCTCTGGAGTCAGCGCCGCCCCGAGGAACTGTAGAAAGGCTTTGCCGCCGCCAGGGTGCGTCAGGTTGTCTCCCCACGGAACCGTGGTTAGGCTCCAGATAAACGCCCCAGTTAAAACTAGAGTGGGGAGGCCTCGGCCCTCAGGAAACCTGAACCTCATCCCGCAACCCCCTCAAGTTGTACAGGCCCTCCAGCATCGCATCGGTCACCTGCGAGGCGGGTAGATCGAACACGACCTCTCCGTTGCGCAGACCGATGATCCGCTGGAATTGGGCCCTGGCCAGCTCAACGATGTGCAAGCTTGCCACCAGTGTCCTACCAGTATCGGCCACCAACTCGGTCAGAAGCTTAACCAAATCCTCAGCGCGGGCTGGATCAAGAGATGCCACCGGCTCATCGGCCAAGAAGGCCTCCGGGGACTGCACCAAGAGCCTGGCAATGGCTACTCGTTGCTTCTCGCCCCCGGACAGTCTCGATGTCCGCTGGTACAGCTTGCTGGCTATGCCAGTCTGCTCCAGAGCCCGCACCGCCCTCGCCTTCTCCTGGGGAATGACCAGGGAGAGCAGAGCCTTGGGCAGGCTCCATTCTCCCAGCCTTCCTGCCAGGACGTTGTGAATGACCGAGAGGTGTGGGACCAGGTCGTGCTCCTGGTGAATGACCCCCACCAGGCGGGCGAGGTCTCGGCCAGGGTTTATGCTGGTAAGGGGACGGCCTTTTATGTAGATAGCTCCCTCGTCCGGCTGGATGACACCAGCAAGGAGATGGAGCAGAGTTGTCTTGCCACCGCCGCTGGGCCCAACCACGGCCACTCGCTCGCCCACGTCGATGTCAAGAGTCGTGGGAGCCAACGCTACGCCGCCAGGGTAGCGCTTGGCTGCCTCGCGGACAGAGAACATCGGCGCGTCTTGCGTGCTCACTGCTTTATAATCCCAACCTCTTTACCCACCTGAAGGATGGTCTGATAGTTTTCATCTCTGGTGGGGATGAACTTGGTGGTGGCGAAGATCTCCAATATCTGGGGGTCATCCAGGGTAAGAAGAGCCTCCATAACTTTCGCCTTGAACCCCGGGCCGAAGGT
>JAENIT010000097.1:750-5074 GCA_016844365.1 Dehalococcoidia bacterium | reverse complement strand
CGTGGAGGATATAAATGCTACGAGAGGGGTGCTGGAAGACGAAACGAACCCGCCACTGACCTACTCGGAGCCGGAATTCTCTGCCCTCACCACGAAGGCGAGCAATATCGCCATGACCAGTGGTGGCGAAACGCTCTACCGCCCGAAGGATGCGCTCCCGGGTCCGACGATCCAGGCGCTCTAAATTGCGAACGGCTTCGTCATCCCAACTGATTTCCCAGGGGCGCCAGGGCTCGGCCATCAACTAGGCTAAGGAGTCGAGCACCCGTCGCCTGACCTCCTCATGGGAGATACCAGGGCTACCAGCCATCAGCCGCGTCTTGGCGGACTCCACGGCAGTTCGCTCCTCTGCTGTCTCCGGCTCGTCATCTTCCGGAGCCGCTTCCAAGGCCCGCAGGACTGGATCATCCCCCTGGCACAACACCTCAAGAGTGCGCTCAGCAACCGGCACCATGCTCTCCGGGAGCTGGTCCACGAGATGGTGTAGACGTTCCTTCACAGTCATCGCCTCTTCCTAACCCTCACCCTTCTACGAACCCGACAATACAAGGACTAGATCGACCTATTTGGCGGGAGTGCGTGGGAGTCGAACCCACCCGACGACACGCAGGTGCCATCGCAACGGTTTTGAAGACCGCGAGACCCACCAGGACCCCTCCACTCCCGATTCTGAAGGTACACTAACCGAGCTATGGTGGTCAAGGCCGGGAGCCGTTACTCGGCGACTTCTCAGTCGCCTACTCTCGTCCCACTGGCACGGCGGCCTTCTTATTCAACTCCAGCTTCAGGTCTGTGATGTAGTGGTCGGCTCGAATCGCAGCGGTAGCCCCATCGCCGGCGGCGGACACCACCTGGCGGGCCGAGTCTATCCTGGCGTCGCCGGCGGCAAAAACCCCAGGGACTCCAGTCTCCATCCACAGGTTGACCTTGATGTGGCCGGCCCTGTCCAGAGAGAGCATATCTTTAACAAAGTCGGTGTTGGGGTGCAGTCCAATATACACAAAGACTCCCGCCACCTCTAAAGTCGACTGATCGTCCGTCTTAACGTTGCGCAGCTTGACGGCCTCAACCTTATCCTCCCCCACGATCTCCTCGACCACTGTGTCCCAGATGAACTCCATGTTGGGAGTGGCTAAGGCCCGTTCCTGGAGGACCTTGCTGGCCCTGAGCTGGTCCCTCCGATGGATGACGATGACCTTAGAGGCGTAACGCGTCAAGAACAATCCCTCATCCAGAGCGGCATCACCGCCGCCAACAACAGCCACCACCTCATCCTTAAAGAAGGCGCCGTCGCAGGTGGCGCAGTAGGAGACGCCGTACCCGGTGAGTCGCTCCTCGTTGGGGAGCCCCAGCTTATTGTGCTCAGCGCCGCTGGTTATGATGACCGCTAGCGCGGCGAAGTCACCCTCGGTGGTCCTAACGATTCTTTTGTGGTCCTCCAGATCCAGACCTGTAACTTCCGCCGCCAGAACCTCAGCGCCGTACTTCTTGGCCTGCTCTTCCATGCGCACTCCCAACTCGTAGCCGTCAACCCCTTCGGGGAAGCCGGGGTAGTTCTCGACGAGAGAGGTAGTGGCTATCTGGCCGCCGCTAACGGCCTTCTCGATGACGAGGGTACTTAGCCTTGCCCGGGCGGCATAGAGGCCAGCGGACAGGCCAGTAGGCCCTCCGCCGATGATGACGACATCGTATTCTTTATCCATGAACTACGCTTTCTCCTGCCGACTTTTAGCTCTGTATGGCCGCGTCCAGGTGCTTTTTAAGCTCCCCCTTGGGTTTGAATCCAATTATCTGACCAACAGGCTTACCACCCTTGAATACCATCAGGGTCGGAATGCTCATGACGTTGTACTTGACGGCGATGGATGGACTCTCATCGGTGTTGAGTTTGATAAAGTCCACCTTACCGTCGTACTCCTCTGCCAGCTCCTCCACAATAGGAGCTACTCGACGGCAGGGCCCGCACCAAGGCGCCCAGAAGTCTACTAAAACAGGACTCTCCGCCTTAAGCACTAGCTCGTCAAAACTGCTCTCATTTACTTCTACTGGCTTAGCCATATTAAATATGAACCTCCTATACGTCTACCTCTTCCTTTATACCCATACCCAGGGGGTATGGGTTTCTATAAACAAGTATACCATCCTAATGAATCGGAGTCAAGAAATATTCCCGTACTAGAGTCAGATACCTCTGCTAATCCCTGCTCTGCTCCCAGAGCTGGCGGGTCAGTTGAATTTGCCCGGTGTGAATGCCAACGTGCTCTACAGCGTGCTGCAGCCCGTAGGCACGTATTATGGGCGTACCCCTAACATCGACCGTCTCCCCTAACATCGAGGTGTCGATCCTGCTCAGCATAACTTCCACGCCGGCATTGGCATCATTCAACAGCCGAATCAACCCGTCTGCCGTAGCGCCGACTACTCTAAACTCGGCATCACGGTCTCGGGCTGCGATACCCCCCGCGGCGATGTATAGACCGGTGCGCTCCAATCCTAGTATATGGGTTACCAATATGTGAATTGAGCTCGTATCGGGCCCTGGCTTCCAGTCCAGAGCCGCATCGGGCAGTCCCTGGATCTGCTTTACGATCTCCGCGTGGAGGTCCTTAATCACCCTGGCGGTCTGTTCCAGTAATGGGTCCATGCTCTCCTCCAAGAACCATCTTTGTGACGAAGGGAAATCGCTACCTATCGGCTAAAGTCTATCACGACTTGGCTGGCACAATTCTACGTCATGAAAAATAGGCAGTCAATCTTTCAGGCCGTACTTTTTTGCGCGCAGTAGCGAGGAGCATAGTCCGTGAGGTTTGACACCATCCGTCCCAGGGGATTATATTGGGCCAAGGAAGGAAAAGAGTACGTATGGAACTGATAGAGTACTGGCACGCACTGGCCAAAAGATGGTGGATGATCCTGCTGGTGGCCTTCGTGGCCGCCGCTGCCGCCTACTCCTTTAGTAAGCTACAGGAGCCGATTTTCCGCTCGTCGGCCAAGCTGTACGTGATGCCAGCGCGCCCCGACTACGGCAACGCCCTGTTTAGCCAGGCTGTGGTCCGCCAGTACAGCCAGTTGGTAGCCTCGGACAAGTTCCTCAAGTCCGTCAGCGAATCTATGAAGCTGGACCTGGCAGAGAGCGAAATGCGGAACAAGGTTATCACCAGCGGCAGGGCTGAGGACCTCGTAATCCAGATTGACGTAACCGATACAGACGCCGGCAGAGCTAGAGCCATCGCCCGAGAAGTCGCCCGCCTGTTCACCTTGGACCAGGATGCCAGGATGAAGGACATCAACCGGGACAACAGGATAGATGTGCGCATGTACGACGAACCCTCGGTGCCCGTCCTAAACTCCCCAAAGACCAGGGTGAACGTGGTTGCTGGAAGCGTTTTTGGTCTTATGTTAGGCATTCTGCTGGCGTTTTTGCTTGAGTACCTGGACGATACCATAAAGAGTTCAGAGGATGTGGACCGCTACGTAGCGCTCCCTGTTATGGGAACCATACCCTCCTTCACTCCTTAAAGGGTTCGAATGAATAAAGAGGCCGTAACCGGGTTGAAGACCCTGGTAACCTATTCAAATCCCCAATCTCCCGCGGCAGAGGCTTACCGGCAACTGCGCACCAACGTCCAGTTCTCTAGCCTGGACCATCCCATCAAGTCCCTCCTCATCACCAGCACGAGCCTGGAAGAGGGCAAGAGCACTACCTTAGCCAACCTGGCGATAACCTTCGCTCAGACCGGCAACTCTGTCATACTGGTGGACTGCGACCTTAGGCGACCGGGCCTCCACGAGCTCTTTGGTGTAAGCAACGAGCGCGGCCTCACCAGTTTCTTCATCAATGGCTCCTCGATGGAAATCCCCCTGGTGGAGAGCGGGATAGAAAACTTGCGCCTCATAACAAGCGGCCCCCTGCCTCCGAACCCTTCGGAACTGCTTGGGTCTAAGCGGATGCAGGACCTCCTGGATGAGCTAAAGTCCAAGGCAGGATACGTGCTGCTGGACTCTCCACCCATCATTGCCGTAACCGATGCCGCAGTCCTCGCCGCCCAAGTGGACGGTGTGCTTCTGGTGCTCAGGGCGGGGAAGACCAAACGAGAGACTGCCCTTAAGGCCAAAGCTGTACTCGAAAGGGTTAACGCCAACCTCTTGGGCGTAGTCCTAAACAATGTAAAGCACGACACCGGCTACTAGAGCTACTATGCGCCACCCATAAAGACTAAGATATAGATCACAGGAAAACTGACTCGCTAGGTGGTCCAGATAACAACGTGCGCGAGTTTATAGACCTCCCTACGATGTGGAGGTTGAGTGAATTCCCCTCCCT
>JAENIT010000097.1:0-709 GCA_016844365.1 Dehalococcoidia bacterium | reverse complement strand
AGGGAGGGGTCAGGGGAGGGTCGACCCTCCTCAAAAGCCGACCCCCACCTAACCTCCCCCTAAAATGGGGAGGGAAAATGGAATAGTTCGCCCTTCTTTAGCAAGGACTTGGATGCCGAATTCAAAACTCGCACATCGGGTTCGCTCATGAGGCCTCTTAGCCAATCGCCAGACTGATCCCATCACGTCAGCTTCCAGAGATTCAGTGACAGCAAAGACTTATCTTCTGATATGGGCCGCGGCCCTGGTTACGCTATCTGGCGCTGCCTCCCTATTTACCCATCCCGGTTCCATGGACGCCTACTATTACTACCATGTGGCCTCCAACCTTTCCCAGGGGAGGGGTCTGGTAGAGGACTTTATATGGAACTATCTGTCCAACCCCAGCGGGATACCCCAACCCAGTAACTTGTATTGGATGCCTTTGACCTCTTTCATAGCCGCCCCTTTTTTATGGGCCTTCGGGGATTACTTCAGGTCGGCCCAAGCCCCCTTTGTCCTTCTTGCCTCACTGGCGCCACCGATGAGCGCCGCTATTATCTGGGCCTCATGGAGAAGTCGGGGCTACGCCATCTGGAGCGCCCTTTTTACCCTTTTTGGCGGTTTTTACCTGACTCACTGGGTTGGCGTGGATAGCTTTGCGCCCTTCTTCCTGGCCACCACAGCTTCCCTCTTTATGATGGCCCTTTTATTATCGAAGGATAATCGG
>JAENIT010000096.1 GCA_016844365.1 Dehalococcoidia bacterium | reverse complement strand
ATAGCCGTATCCCCCTACTTCGCCAACGATCGCACGTTGTTTGCCGGCGGCGCTTTCGGCGGGCTGTTCAAGCACGATGGGACCTCCTGGAGCAAGGTCAACGCCGGTCTTTCAGAGAGGTGGGTGTGGATACGCTCTATTGTCCTCTCGCCCCGCTTTCCGGATGAGCCCAAGGTGTACGTTGGGACCCGTTCTGGCGTCTACCGAAGCATTGATGGGGGAACTAGATGGGTACTCATCACTCCCGGGCTGCCCGACTTTGGCGCTATGACTGACACGGATAGGGGAGTTAAGGCCCTGGCAATATCACCGGACTTCGGCAACGACCGCACCATCTTTGCCGGGATCTGGAAGGGCAATATTTACAGACTCAGAGATTGACGCTCTCTTGCCCTTGGAGGCTATAATATGTTTTTCCCTTTTCTCAGTCGAGGACCAACCGTAACCCTTTCTATAGAGAACACCATGGCAAGGATGCTGGTTGCTTCGGGCAATAGAGTCGAGAAAGCGGCCAGCGCGCCTCTGGATCCCGGCTTGGTGGTGGAGGGAGTCGTTCAGGACGCGGAGAAAGTTGGTGAAATCCTGTCAGAGCTCTTCCAGTCGGAGAATGTGCCCAAGGGCCAGGTAGTCACTTGCGTTGCCGGCTCCCACACTATCTACAAGACCTTCAGCCTGCCGCCAATGCGTCAAGCGGATGTGGCGGGTGCTGTGATGTACCAGGCCAAGCGAGACATGCCGGTACCCGTGGATGAGTTAGTTATGTCGTGGCAGGCGGTGGGACAGCCGCAGGAGGGCCAGAACAATGTATTTGTTGTGGGTGTTCCCAGAGACGTGATCAGCACCTACATGGCGGCCTTCAGACACGCTCGAATCCGGCCTAAGGCTATTGACATCAAGCCCCTGGCTCTGGCTAGGGCTGTGAATAGAGACACAGTCATAATCGGGAACGTGGAGGTGGAAACGGTAGAGGTGATATACGTATCAGATAACACTCCGGCTATAGTCCGCACTATTCACTACCCATTCCCCGCATCATCAGCAACGGAGCTAGGCCAGCGCCTTGCTGATGAACTCCAGCTCACCATCCGATTCTACAACGATGCTAACCGTATGCGACCGGTGAGGTCATCCACTCCGATAGTCCTCAGTGGTGGAGGGGCCGACTACTTTTCCCTGACGGAGGCCCTGTACGGGTACCTGGATTATACTGTGGAAAGGATAAATCCACCCATAGAATGCCCTATAGAGATCTCTATGGAGGAGTACGCGGTGAACATCGGCCTGGCTCTCAAGGGTAGAAAGGTTTAGGCTTGGCCCGCTTCTCCTGATCGCTTCGTGTTTATTTTCTACTCTCTCATCGGTCTCGCTGTCGGGAGCTTTCTGAACGTTTGTATAGATCGTCTGCCTCTGGGCCAGTCCATCCTTCACCCACCGTCCCACTGCCCGAATTGCGGCAAGCCCATCGCAGTCCGCGACCTGATTCCTGTGCTAAGCTATGCCCTACTTGGGGGCAGGTGCCGCTACTGCAGCGCTTCTATTCCTGTGAGAGTGCCCTTAGTGGAGTTGGGCACGGGTGTCATATTCGGGCTGCTGTGGCTGTGGCTGGGCCCTGGAGTGAAGCTCGCGGTGGCGAGCCTCTACGCCGCTATACTTATAGTCATAACAGTTATCGACCTGGAGCACCGGCTGGTGCTCAACAAAGTGATTTACCCTGCTATTCTGCTGTTCCCATTCGCCGCCTTCGCCTATGGCGTTGGTGTAAAAGAGATACTTTTAGGGGGCTTGGCAGGTTTTGCGCTGATGCTTGTGCCCTACCTGGCTTCCAAGGGTGGTCTGGGCGCTGGAGATGTGAAGCTGGCAGCCTTCATTGGTCTGGCTAATGGCTTCCCCAACGTTCTGGTAGCCATTTTTGCCGCCTCCATCTTTGGCGGCCTCACCGCATCGTTTCTACTGCTAACGGGCCTGAGGGGACGCAAGGACCCCATCCCCTTCGCCCCCTTCATTTGCCTCGGGGGCGCTGTGGCTTTTGTATGGGGAGAGAAGATATTATATTGGTATATTGGTTTGCTTTGAATAGCTCAGAAAACGCTCTACTTAAAGGAGAGACCTTATGGAGATAAAAGACCTGCTCAGGTTGACCGTGGAGAGAGAAGCTTCCGACCTCCACGTAAAGGTGCCCAGCCCGCCCGTGCTTCGGATACATGGAGAGTTGGCTCCAGTAGACAATTTCCCGCCCATTACCCCAGAAGATGCCCAGAAGATGTTCCAGGATATTACTACTGAGGCCCAGAGGAGGAGCTTCCATGAGAGGCTGGAGCTGGATTTCTCCTACTCCATAGAGGGTGTCGGGCGATTCCGAGTGAACGCCTCCATGCAAATGGCCACCATAGCGTTAGCTTTTCGAACTGTGCCGTTTCAGATACACACCCTGGCAGAGCTGGGCTTACCGGATGTGTGCCGCACCCTGGCCTTAAAGCCCAACGGTCTCGTGCTTGTAACGGGATCCACTGGCAGCGGCAAGTCTACCACCCTGGCTGCTATGATCGACCAAATTAACAGCACCCAGAAGCGCCATATTGTTACCATTGAAGACCCTATAGAGTACTTGCACAAAGACAAGCTCTCTATCATCAATCAGCGAGAGGTGGGCGCCGATACCTCGTCCTACGCCGAGGCCCTCCGTCACGTTTTGAGGCAGGACCCCGATGTCATTCTGGTAGGTGAGATGAGGGACTTGGAGACCATCTCCACGGCCATCACAGCTGCGGAGACGGGACACCTTGTCCTCTCCACTCTCCATACCTCCACCGCCCATCAGACCATAGACCGTATAATCGACGTCTACTCTCCAGACCAGCAACAGCAGATTCGTCTCCAGCTTTCTGTTGTCCTTGAAGGCATCCTGACCATGACACTCCTTCCCAAGCCCAGCGGTGGCGGACGGGTAGCCGCAATGGAGGTCCTTATAGCCACATCAGCGATCCGCAACCTCATCCGGGAAGCTAAGACCTTCCAGATCCCCAACCTGATGCAGATGGGCGCGCAACTGGGCAGCCAGACCATGGACCAAGCGTTACGCTCTCTCGTGGAACGTCGCTTGGTGAACCCAGAGGACGCCTTAGCCAAATCTTCCAACCCAGAAGAGCTTCGTCGCCAGTTGCAGGGTCCCCAAGCAGGCTCCAGGTAGTGTGATTAAGCCCACATTACTACATTACACCACTATTACAGTACATCAACACCGCATTAAAAGGTATTGACAGGCGATTTTAACCGTGATAGAGTTGTGGTAGGCCCAATGAGTGAGGCTGCTTGTCATAGAAAATGGCGAGGGTCTTGAAATTAAAAAATGCGAAATGGGGCCAAGGAGGGATATCATGGTAAAGCGAATGTTAAAGCGGTTTCATAAGAGCGAGGGTGGCTTCACCTTGGTTGAGCTACTGGTAGTCATCGCGATCCTGGCCATTCTGGTAGCGGTGGTGGTCCCCAACTTCACTGGCTTGATCAGCAAGGGTACTACTGAGGCCAACTCGGCGGAGAAGAGGACTATCCAGACGGTGGTGGACACCTACATGGCGGACAGCCGGATCTCCACGCTCGGCGCTACGGGCACAATTACTCCAGCCAACTATGCCACCAGCATAGCAGCCAACTACCTGCGGACTGCCCCCAAGTGTAACTACAGCTACACTACCACAGGCTTGAGCACGCAGGACAGTTGCCCGTAAAGAGTGGTCTCTTCGGAGTCCTACGTCGGGCTGGGTATGAGGCTGCTAGAGCCTCCACCCGATGGAGCCTTGACATGGCAACCCATTCTGGGTTGCCATGTTTGCATAAGGTTGAGGCGTAGGCAGCGCAACGGGATATTGAGATGTTAAACATAACAGAGATGAAGTCCGCACTACTCTCTCTAGCCTGCGCCCTCGCAGCCCTGGGCGTTTACGTAGCTACATTGACCCCAGGGGTTTTTTGGGGCGATAGCGCTGAGCTTACTGTAAGCGCCTACGTGTTGGGTATCGCCCATCCTCCGGGATACCCATTGTACATGCTCCTGGGCAAGCTCTTTATCACACTTACCCCGTTTGAAGGCGTGGCTTACAGCATGAACCTCCTTTCCGCTCTCTTTGGGAGCCTTGCAGTGGGAGTGGTATTCCTGATAGCCCGTCGAATCGCCGGCAATCCGTTTATCGCTGCGGTCACCGCCCTTGCCCTCGCCTTTTCTTACCGCTTCTGGCGAGAGTCCATAATCGCAGAGGTGTACACTCTGCACGCTCTTTTTTTGTCGCTGATCCTTCTCTTCCTCATCCTGTGGAGAGACACCGGATATAAGAGATATGCCTTCCTGACTGCTGGGACCTTT
>JAENIT010000095.1 GCA_016844365.1 Dehalococcoidia bacterium | reverse complement strand
TGTATCCCTTCCATCGGTTACAGATGAGCACGGAGAGGCGCCACGAATCGGTGGCGTTGTAGACACCGATGCTACAAGCCTAGTTTTGAACTTAGCCCAGGCTCTCCCCCAAGAAACGGGAGCCCAACCTAAGGAGTTTAGATACATAAGCCAGGACGGCGTTACGGTGCTGACTAATAAAGGATGGAGCGCCAGCTTCGGCAGGAGTAACGACCTTGGGTATAAAATGGCGGTATTAAGGGCGGTGCTGCCAGAGGCCACCAAAGCCTGTCCCCAAGGAAGACACGTAGATCTCAGGTATGGAAGCCGCCCCTTCTTCAAGTGCGCATAAAGGGGGTACGTCAATTTGAGGTCCGATATAGTAGCAGCCATAGACGTTGGGACAACGAAGGTCTGTACCTTAGTGGGTCATGAGGATGACAACGGAGTGGTACAGATATTAGGAGTTGGGGTATCCTCGGCCCGTGGTATAAACAAGGGGATGGTAGTGGACGTTGAGCTGGCGGCTGAATCCATCCGAATCTCAGTGGAGCGCGCCGAGAAGAGCAGTGGGAATCCTATCGACTTCGCCTACGTGGGGATTACAGGGAGCCACATCGGCTCCTTGAATAACAAAGGAGTGGTGGCCATTAACCACAACGATCGGGTGGTAGGCCTCGGGGATGTGGAGCGGGTTATAGAGGCGGCCAAGGTCATAAACATACCCAACAACCGTCAAGTCCTGCACGTGCTCCCCCGCAGCTACACTCTTGATGGTCTGGAAGGGGTAAAGAATCCCCTTGGTCTACACGGGTTCCGCCTGGATTTAGAAGCCCACATTATAACTGGCTCCGTGGCCTCTGTGCAGAACCTGACCAAGTGCGTTGAAGAGGCGGGAGTAGGCGTTGATGGACTAATCCTGGAGCCTCTAGCCAGCGGTGAAGCCGTCCTCACTCAGGGGGAGAAGGACACGGGTGTCCTCCTGGCCGATATTGGAGGTGGCACTACTGATATAGCCGTCTTCATCGATGGTAGTATACTGCACACTTCAGTGATACCATTGGGCGGTAATCACTTTACCAACGACCTGGTTATCGGCCTGAGGGCCCCCTACGCCGCGGCGGAAGAGGCCAAGATCAGGTTTGGGAACGTAGACCCAAAGAGCAGCGCTGAGGCGGAAGAGGCAGTAGAGGTAAGTGGCTTTGGGGCGGAGACCAGGCGTTCCGTGTCACCTCAGTTAATAAGAGACATTCTCAGGCCCCGCCTTGAAGAGGTGCTGGAGATGATCATGGGCGAGATAAGGAGGACCGGACTCCACTCGAGGCTCCCGGCTGGTCTGGTATTAACAGGGGGCACTGCCAACCTTCGGGGGATATCATCGGTGGCTTCTAGCCTTACCAAGATGCCGACGAGGGTGGGGAAGCCGGATGGGGTGTATGGATTGATGGAGACCGTGAGTAATCCAGCCTTCTCCACCAGTGTGGGATTACTCATCTGGGCGCTCAAGTATGGAGATGTCAGGGAGAAGCGAACTCCTTCAGGGTTCTTCCTGGCGGACGCTTTCAAGCGGTTAGCATCCTGGACCAAAGAACTGGTCCCGGGGTAATCATATCACTAGGTTATAAAATCTCGAAAAAATAGTAGAGGAGGGAATCATGGCAGGAATCGATGGCGACGAAGGGCGTGCTAATCTAAAGGTTATCGGAGTAGGTGGAAGCGGTTGTAACGCCGTCAATCGGATGATTCAAGAGAAGATCAGGGGTGTGGAGTTCCTGGCCGTCAACACCGATGCTCAGGCTCTCCTCAAATCCGAAGCCCCATTCCGTATACGACTCGGCGATAAGCTCACCAGGGGGCTTGGGGTTGGCGGAGACCCGACAAAGGGTGCCAAGGCGGCAGAGGAGAGCCGCAGTGATATTGAAGAGGCCATCAAGGGCAGCGACATGGTGTTTGTCACCGCAGGAATGGGAGGCGGAACAGGCACCGGAGCCGCGCCCGTCATTGCGCAGATAGCCAGAGAGATGGGCGCATTGACTGTAGGCGTGGTCACCAAGCCCTTCGGCTTTGAAGGGACCAAGCGCCGCGCGGTGGCCGATGAGGGTATTGAGCGGTTGAAGGAAGCGGTGGATACCTTGATTGTTATCCCCAATGACCGACTGCTGGTAATCTGCGACAAGGCTATAACCTTGACCACCGCTTTCAAACTGGCCGATGACGTGTTGCGCCAGGCCATTCAGGGCATATCCGAGCTAATCACTATCTCTGGAGAGATCAACCTGGACTTCGCTGATGTCCGAGCTATTATGAGCGACGGCGGACAGGCTCTTATGGCCATAGGGCACGGAAGCGGGGAGAATCGGGCTGTTGATGCCGCCACGGAAGCCATCTCAAGTCCTCTGCTTGACGTTTCCATAGATGGAGCCAGCGGGGTGCTATTTAACATAACTGGCGACGATACCTTAACTCTGCATGAAGTGAACCAGGCTGCGGAGATTATCCAGAAGGCCGTGGACCCTGGGGCCAACATCATCTTCGGCACGGTTACGGACCCCCGGATGGAGGGTGAGGTGAAGGTCACAGTCATTGCCACTGGCTTCAGGGACGGGACGAAAGAACGCGTCTTCACTGAGGACGATATGGTTCCTCAGTTGGCCCCTACAGAGTATGTAGATAACAATTGGGATATACCGCCCTTCCTTCGGCGGGCCCGGATAAACCTATCGTAGATCAGAAGCCCATGCCTTCGTGATACAATAACTGTGTGAATGCTAAAGTAGTCGTAATAGATTACGGCGCTGGAAACCTGCGCAGTGTGGTTCGGGCTCTGGCCAAGGTGGGGTGCGAAGCTACGGTGAGCAATGCGCCCGAAAAGGTGGTAGAGGCGGACGCTGTTATATTCCCGGGCGTGGGGGCCGCTGGCGATGCCGTGCGCACCATCAAGTCTCTGCGCCTTGATGAGGCGATAGATCGGGTTATAGCCCAGGGGCGGCCCTTTTTGGGTCTCTGCCTGGGGCTTCAGGTTCTTTTTGAGACCACGGAGGAAGGGGGCATGCAGTCCTGCCTCGGCATAATTCCCGGTGTCGTAAGAAAGCTGCCTCCCGGCCAAAAAGTTCCCCACATGGGGTGGAACAGTGTCCACGCGAAAAAGGAACACCCAATTTTCGATGGAATCCCTGATGATTCCCCCTTTTACTTTGTCCACAGCTACTACGCCGAGCCACGGGACCCTAATCTAGTCATCGGCGAGACCGAGTACGGGCTACTCACTTTCTGTAGCGCCATCGCCAGAGGGAGTCTGGTTGCGACCCAGTTCCATCCGGAGAAGAGCGGCGCTCTGGGGCTAAAGATATACGAGAACTTCTTGAGGTACGCCTTTGGAGATAATTCCCGCCATTGACTTGAGAGGAGGACGTTGCGTCCGTCTGTACCAGGGCGACTACGCCCAAGAGACGGTTTTTGCCTCGGATCCCGTGGAGATGGCCCTGCATTGGGAGTCGCTGGGGGCTCCTCGTCTCCACCTCGTGGACTTAGACGCAGCGGCCACTGGTGAGCGAGTTAACATCAAGGCCATCGAAAGCATAGTGAGAGCTATTAAGATACCAGTGCAGGTGGGTGGCGGGATCCGCAGCGTAGAGGCTGTTAAGGAGACCCTGGATCTTGGAGCAGAAAGGGCTATCCTTGGCACAGTGTCCATAGAAGACCCCCTGGTCGTCGAGGAGGCTTGTCAGCGTTTCGGTGATGCCGTAGTGGTGGGCGTGGACGCCAGGAACGGCGCGGTGGCAACTCGGGGCTGGAGGGAGACCACAGATATCCCGGCGACCCAGCACATGACAATGATGGTCTCGCTGGGAGTCCAACGCATTATCTACACGGATATAAGTCGTGACGGGACACTTACCGAACCGAACTACGGGGCAATGGCTGAAGCTGTCGAGAAAGTGAGGGCCTTCATTGTTGCTTCCGGTGGAGTGTCACGGATCGAGCACATCCAGCGACTCAAGGTGCTGGGAGTGGAGGCAGCAATTGTGGGCAGGGCCCTTTACGAAGGCACATTAGACTTGAAAGAGGCCCTCTTGATACTGGCCTGAGGGATGTTCCGAGAAGTATGACTGGACGCACTGGCACGTTCGAAAGGGAGACCAAAGAGACCCGTGTTAGGGTCGAGATCAATCTGGATGGCACCGGGGATGCTCGCATAAAAACCGGCATCGGTATGATGGACCACCTGCTCCACCAGTTGTCTCGCCACGGGTACATGAACCTGGATATAGAAGCGTCGGGAGACCTGGAAGTGGACCCCCATCACACCGTGGAGGACGTGGCCATCGTCTTGGGGCGGGCCCTGGACAGAGCCCTGGGAGAGCGGCTGGGCATCGTCA
>JAENIT010000094.1 GCA_016844365.1 Dehalococcoidia bacterium | reverse complement strand
GGAGGAGGATGTGTTGGATGACATGGCCTACAAGGCTGTGATCCTGGGATTCCCCATGATGGCTCTGGTGCTGATCCTCGGCGCTCTGTGGGCCGATATCGCTTGGGGGCGCTACTGGGGTTGGGATCCCAAGGAGACCGCGAGCCTGCTGACCTTCCTTATATACGGAGGATACCTGCACGCCCGAGTTGTACGGGGGTGGCGTGGGCAGCCGAGTGCCGCTCTTTTAGTCCTGGGATTTGCCGCCACCATGTTCACTTATTTCGGAAACTATTTCTTCAGCGGACTTCATAGCTACGGCAGTATGAAATAGATGTTAGTAACAGGACTAGAGAGGTAACGGAGTGAAGAACAAGTGGCTAATGCTAGCGTTTGGGGCGGTCGCAGCTACAATTGTGGTCGTGGGTTGCTCCGTTGTCGGAGGTGACAAGAGCCTGCCAACTGTTAGTCAGGGGAAGAAGCTCTATTCCTCAGAGTGCGCAGATTGTCACGGCGATAAGGGGGACAGGCTGCCCGTAGCCCCCCTCAACTCAAAAGAATTTTTGAACAGCAGGGGAGATGCCACTTTAATAGCTATGGTCGCCGAGGGCAAAGGCACCATGCCTGCCTTCAGCAAAGATAGAGGCGGTCCATGGAGCACTGACCAAGTAAGAGCCGTAATGGCTTACGTAAACTCCTCTGCTGGCCGCACTAGCCCTACCCTTCTGGCTGAGGAGGGTAAAAAGGTCTATATGGAGGAGTGCGCTCGGTGCCATGGGGAAAAGGGCGACCGGATACCCATAGCTCCCCTAAACGCCAGGGGATTCCTTGAGGGCCGGACCGATTCTCAACTGGTGAAGGTCGTGACAGAGGGCAAGGGGGTTATGCGCGCCTTTAAGGAAGACCTCCCGGACGAGCAGATCCGGGCGGTAGTCTCCTACCTTCGCTACCAGGTAGACCTGAACGTGGCGGGCTTGGCAAAGGCGGGCCGTGACCTTTACATGGCGCATTGCCTATCCTGTCATGGGGAGCGGGGAGACCGGGTACCCACCGGCTCCCTCGTATCTGTGGAGTTCCTACAGAAGACGGGTGACGGCGCTCTCATCTCCGCCATAAGCGATGGCAAAGGGGTCATGCCTGGCTTCGGGAGAAGCAAGGGCGGCCCCTTTGCTCCCACCGATATAGCAGCCCTGCTGGCCTATATGAAATCGTGGGCAGGGGTTAACGCCACCGCCGCCCTATCCGGGCCCGAACAGGCGGGAGAAGGCAAGGACCTCTTTGCTCGTAACTGCGTTCCCTGCCATGGCGAGAGCGGGGACAACGTCTCTGGGGTTCGCCTCAAGTCCCAGGAGTTCCTCCAGGCCAAGACGGACACTGTGGTAGTGCAGACCATCTCCCAGGGGAACGCAAAGGGTATGCCCGCCTGGAGCAGAGAGCTGGGTGGCCCCCTGAGCAAGGAACAGATTGAGAGTATACTGAAGTACCTTAAATCCGCGGCAGGCTCCACCGCAGTCAAGGATGGGGCAGCGGCTGGGGCAGCGGCTGGGGCAGCGGCCGCCTCGTCGTCTTCTCAGGGCAGCTCCACTGCTGCAACTCCAGCCATGGTCAGCGCCGGGAAAGAGATATTCATGAAGAACTGCACCCCCTGTCATGGGGAGGCCAGGGATAAGGTTCCCACCTGCAAACTGTACGACAAGGATTGGCTGTCCCAGAAAGGCGACGCCACCCTAATAAGTAGCATCACTAATGGCAAAGGCCCAATGCCCACTTGGGGTAAGGCCAAGGGCGGGATCCTTAGTGATGACGACATCAAGAACGTAGTGGCCTACCTGAAGGACGCGGCAGGGGGCGGTGCGGGGGCATCGGCATCAGCCGGAGCCAGCGCCCCAGCCGATGGGGCTCTGGTGAGCAAGGGGAAGCAGACCTTTACCCAGAACTGCGTGGTCTGTCATGGTGAGACCCGGGACAAGCAGCCCAACTGCAAGCTGCACGACAAGAGCTGGCTGTCCCAGAAGGGGGACGACGGCCTCTTTAACGCTATCACCAAGGGTAAAACGGGCACCATCATGCCAGCATGGGAAGGGAAGATCAGTCCCGACGACATCAAGGCTGTTGTGGCCTACCTTAAGGACGCGGCAGGAGGCGGCTCAGCCAGCTCGGCCCCTGGGTCAGGAGGATTGGTAAGCACGGCAGTTCGTGTGGAGGAGAAGTCCTTTCCCGATGTGCCTCTCACTGGAGCCGCTGTCCAGGGTAAAGAGCTTTTCCAGAGTATATGTGCCATGTGTCATGGTAAAGATGGCCTGAATGTCAAGCAGTGTCCCATTGGCTCCCGAACCTGGCTTCAAGGTAACAGCCCAGAAGGGCTCTTCGCCCGCATCAGTCAGGGCAAACCCAACCGAGGCATGCCCACTTGGAACAAGGAGCTAGGAGGCACACTCACCCCCGACCAGATTCGGGCCGTAATGGCCTATCTTGGGGAAGTAGCTCAGTAGAGATTGCCAGGATGAAGCCTTCAGAGAACGCACTATAGTAGTCTGCTGCCAGCCTTCAAGGGGGCCGCGCACATAGGGTACAGAAAGGAGGGGAGGCCGATATGGAGAGATATTTCTGGTCGCCAATATCTAAGATAAGCGATGCGGTGCTGGACAGGGCTAATGTGGTAGTTGGGGTCCTTCTGGTCGTGGCTGTTGTGGGCTTTGGCGCCTACTATTACCAGGACCGTTACTCTGGGCAAGATAAGACCCTGCTTACAGATAGAGCTATTAAGAACCTGGAGGAGGCGGTGAGGGCCGATCCCTCGAATCCCGGCTTGAGGATAGCAGTAGCGGGGGCTTACATGGCAGCCGGCAGAATCAAAGAGTCCATAGCCCAGTACGAGGAAGCCCTGAGTGTTGATTCCGAAAATCAGGATGCCTTGCTAGGATTGGGTCACTTGCTCTACACCAGTGGTAAGCGTGAGGAGTCGCTGGCCCCCTATGAGCAGTTAGCTCAACTGCACCGGAGCAACCCCGTTCGCCTCAATGAGAAGGCCCTAGCCCTAGCCTTCTACAACCTGGGGACTCTATACCTGGGTAGCGGAAGATTTGATGAGGCCGTAGAAAGTTTCCAGGAAACTATTACCTTGGACAACGGAGACGCGGAGGCTCGCTACTGGCTTGGAGAGGCCTATCGACGCAAGGGGCAATGGGATAAGGCGACCGTGGCTTATAAAGACGCTACCCGATTTGTCCCCAACTATAAGGAGGCGTACCAGGGCTTGGTCGACACCTATACTGCTATGGGCGATAAAATCATGGCCGCGCACGCCCGGGGAATGGTTTCCTATTCAGACAAAGATTATCAGTCCGCCATTCGTCAGTTAGGAGCCGTGGTCAGGGAGCGGCCGGACTTCGTGGACGCCCACTACGGGCTGGGGCTGGCCTATGAGGAGAGCGGGCAGTTGGACAACGCCGCAAGCGCGTTCCGGCAGGTCCTGGCGATTGATCCCCAGAACCTTTGGGCCAGAGGCTCCTTGCAGAGAATAGGAGCGCTGGAGGCTAAGCCGGTATCTCAAGGAAGTAGAGGAGGATGAGCTATGAAGACTTTGTCCAGTTCCATTTTTGCGTATCTGTCTACGCTCCTGGTTGTAAATATTAAACTGGTGGTCTTTGCGCTGCTCCTTACTCTTTTAGCTGGGACAGGGACAGTCGCGACCTACTACGCTACTACGGGGAAGCCCATTACCTCGTTACCGGGAATCAGGGCCCTGGCCAAGGGGGTAGCTCCCCGGTATCTTACATCGGTGGTGGGGCCTGCAAGGCCAGTGAGCGTGGCATTAAGTCCCGATGGCTCCCGAATCTACGTTACCCAGACGGGCGGCTCCAGGACCACCCTGGTATATGACAATCTGTTCAACCCTCTGGGGGAGTTAGAGCCCCCTAACACCACTGACGCCAACCGACAACCCCTCTACGCGGCAGTGGATCGGGACGGATTAGTATACGTGTCTGATGTCCTGAGGGGGCTGGTGGACGTATATAACCCGGATAACAGCTATAAGATGCCCCTCAGCATTGGCTCGGAGACCATAGGGGCCACATCGCCCCTGGCTGTTACCTTCAGCAGGGATGGCGAATTGATGGTTAGTGAAGGGCGACCGCCTCACCGAATGTTCACGGTGGACAAAGGAGGCGGCCAGATCAAATCAGCATGGGGTACCACCGACACCAGCGGCACGGCGGGGGGCGAGATGAGCTACCCCAACGGCATGGCCGAGGACAAGAAGGGTCGCTACTACGGCGCTTCGCCGTGGGAGAAGGGGAGGGTAGCGTTGGTCTTCCCCGAGGCCTAGCCATAGATGATCTGGGGCGACTCCACATTGTGGACGCCGCATCTCACCAGGTGGTGGTCTACGACGTGAACGGCGACGAGCCTAAGTATCTTTACTCATTTGGCGGCTTCGGAGTCGGCAATGGGGAGTTCAACTACCCCGCGGGCATCGCTTTGGATACCAAGGGGCGAGTTTTCGTGGCTGACAGCTTCAACCGAAGGGTGCAGGTGTGGACCTACTAAGGTTCACCCTCACCCTCACCCCTTCGGCAGGCTCAGGGCGGCGCCTAGCCCTCTCCCATCAAGGGAGAGGGCTAGGTCGCGCTTCCTCTCCCCTAGTGGGAGAGGATTGAGGAGAGGGGGACGCGCCGGGGCAAGGAACAGGATTGCTCCGGCCTCGATATATATGGGCCATACAAAGGTAGATTTAACACCGTATTAACATCTGTTCGACAACTTTCACTTGGCTGTAACTGTCCGCGATGCAAAATGGAGTTGGTAGATCAGCAACATGGCAACACTATAGAAAATCCGTGTTAGGAGGTTGTTAGGGTCATGTCGGAGAAGTTGTTATCAATTGGTAACACAAAATCCAAGGAAAGGGGGTGAAATGGGATGAAAAGGATAGGGTTTTCCTTAGTAATCGCAGTAATTCTCGGAATGGCGGCCTTCAGTATGGCGCCGGCGCAACCAGCCGCTGCTGATGCTGGACCTCATGGCAACTACAGCGCCACCACGGCCAAGTGTATGGCCTGCCACCGGGCCCACGCGGCCCAGGCCAGCTTCAGGCTGCTCTTCGCGGCGGTGGACACTAAAACTCAGCTCTGTATCACCTGTCATAACGGCACCGGCTCTGTGCTGGACGTTATTAATGGTAGGAAGCTGGGCACTACGATTGGAGACTCGGATTCAGCCGCCAACGCTGGTATTGGAACCTACACCAAGTACTCGGACCAGTCGGCTGCGGACTACGACATCTGGATCACTAAGGCAGCGGAGTACATCGGGCCAACCTCCCCGACCAGCGCTACCTACACCATCAACGTGCGCAACAAGCACGCGTCAGCCGCCAAGACCGTGGACCTAACACTGACGGCAGGGGCTACCTCAGGGTTTGACACCACAGCCTCGGCCTGGACAGGCACAGGCCCCTGGACCAAAACCTTGACGGCCATCCCCGCGGGGACTACGGATTCCTCGGTCACCTTCGCCGTTGCTAAGAACGGGACCACACCTCCGGCGGACAAGGCTACTCAGATGACCGTTCTGGACGCCAGTATTGCCTCAGCTCAGGTCACCCAAGCGAAGGTGGCCACACGCTACTTCACCTCAGACCCAGCCGCGGCCTTGAACCTGTTGGGCGGCGGCTTCGAGTACTACAATGGCGCGAGGGTAACATCTCGACACGACGCCGACCCCAACTGGAATGACACCCAGCCCTGGGGTAACGCGGGGTCTTCCATCACCTACGCCCAGTTGGCTGGCTACGCTGCTGGCACCCCCGCAGGCACCCCGGGCGGCCAGACCGGTCAGCGACAAACGGCTGTGGACCTGGCTACGGACAAGCTCCAGTGCACCGGCTGTCACAACCCCCACGGCACCAAGAACTACCGTCTGTTGAAGGACAAGATCAACGGCGTGGACGTGGAGGTGTACGCTTACGATGAGGACTCGGCCACCTTCACCAAGGATGAAACGCCCAAAGACTACGTGAATGAGCAGTACGGGGCTAAGCAGACTGGAGCCCTTGGTGGCGCTGCCACGGGCACCTTTGCCAACTTCTGCGGCTCCTGTCATAGCGCTTACCCCTCCGACGGCGCTACGGTCGGCCTCACCAGCGGCGGCGTGACCCGATTCCGGCACCGGACGGAGATGACCATGTGGCAGTGGGCCGACCCCAGAGGGACCACCTTCCGCAGCAACCCGGAGTTGGAGGGCTATGTCAGCGGCGTGGGCCCCGGGGCCGACGGCGTTATGCACCTGCCTCTGGCCAACGACGGCGCAACGGCCACATCCACCACTGTAACCGCTAGCTCGGTCACCTTGGGCCGCTAAGGACTCTCCTGCGGGAGCGCCCAGCCCAGCTCAGGGTGACGACGCTCCTGGTGGGACCCCTGGGCCGCCCAGCGGCACGAACGATGACAAGCAGTTCTTTACCACGCTGACCACCGATGACAGCACCCTGCTGCGAGCCGATAACCGTGGCGTGTGCGAGATATGCCACCAGTGGAAGCGCACGGTGTTACAGACAGGTCATTAATAGGGAGCAAGGTTTTTGGAGCTGGGCGCTTTATGCGCCCAGCTCCAGCTACCCTCAGACGCAAGAGCAATTTGGTATAAGCCATCCCAGGATAGAGGCCTTGGGTAGAGGAGGAGCAGGTGAATAGACGATTACCCCTTACAGTTATTGCCTTAGCAGCTCTGGCTGCTATTGCCGCGCTAGGGGCGGCTTGCGCCCAACAGAGCGCCAAGGCAGCATCCATCCCCCCCACTAAGTGGGTCATAAACATGAGCGCGGTGGAGTACAAAGGCTCCACAGAGGTGGCCAAAGAGCCCTTCCCGTCTCAGGCGGAGCCGCCGGGCGGAGGGTACATTCTCAAGGCGCCGGTGGACGGAAAGTGGGAGACCTCGGCCTACCGCTGGGCACCGGAGAGCTTCACCGTCTTTCAGGGCGATGATGTGGAGCTAAAGATCTTTGGCATCAACGGTGCCGACCACCCCGCCAATATCAAGGGGTACGTGGACTCCTTTAACGTAAAGCGGGGCCAGCTCACCACCGTGAACTTCAAAGCCGATAAGGTGGGAGTGTTTAAGATCGTTTGCACGGTACATACGCCCTCTATGGAGGGATACCTCACGGTGCTGCCCAGGCCGTAATTGTGGGGGCTTCGCCCCAGCGCCTTGTTAAGGCCTGGGTTGGAGCCGCCGAA
>JAENIT010000093.1 GCA_016844365.1 Dehalococcoidia bacterium | reverse complement strand
GGGACCATCTGGCAAGCCTGCGACAGTTCCTTGCCCCCTTCCACATCCTCGGAATTAACGACCCCATTATTGAGCGATTCGCCGAAATTCGCTCCCTGCTCAGAAGGCGTGGTGAGCTTATTCCTGATTTTGATCTCATAATCGCTGCGACCGCTCTCCACTACGACCTTACCATTCTCACTTTCAACGTTCGCCACTTTTCGCGTATATCTGACCTCAACCTTTACCAGCCGGGCTAACTCCACCATGCACCCTGGACACGATGTGGATTGGGCTGGCTCTGAGGCGAAGCAATGTCAGTGGCGGGTAATCTGGTGATAAAAAAACCCGACAGCATCCGTTGAAGTTGCTGTCGGGTCTATAGTGAGGACAGGCTCAGGCTATCGCGCGGCCTCCACCTTATCGCCTCGGTAGCTGGCGATGAGGACTTTGGCCACCTCCGGTCTCGTGAACTCCTCCGGGGGGATCTCGCCGTTGGTGAGCATGGTGCGCACCTGGGTGCCGCTGAGGGCTACGTGGTGCTCCTGGTTATGGGGACAGGTCTTCAAAGAGGCCATGCCGCCGCAGCTTCGGCAGTAGAAGGTGTTGTCAAAGAACATCGGGGTGATGCCCAGCTCGCCAGGGGCGAACTCATCGAAGATGCGCTGGGCGTCGTAAGTGCCGTAGTAGTTCCCCACGCCGGCGTGGTCTCGACCCACGATGAAGTGAGTGCACCCGAAGTTCTTCCGGACCAGGGCGTGGAAGATGGCCTCCCTGGGGCCAGCGTAGCGCATCGCGGCGGGGTTGACGGACAGCACGACTCTATCTCCAGGATAGTACCCAGCCAGCAGCGCCTCGTAGCAGCGCATTCTCACATCGGCGGGGATGTCGTCGCCCTTGGTCTCCCCTACTATAGGGTGCAGCAGCAGCCCATCTACAGTTTCGAGCGCGCACTTCTGGATGTATTCGTGAGCCCGATGCACCGGGTTGCGAGTCTGGAAGCCCACCACTCGACGCCATCCCTTCTCGGCGAAGACACGGCGGGTATCGGCCGGGTCCAAACGGTGGGGTAGGAAGTTCTTGTGGTCAGGCCGGCGCAATACCGTCACTCGCCCCCCCAGGAGCACGCTCCCCTGGGCGTACACCGCAGCAACACCAGGATGAGCATCCTCGGTGGTTCGGTAGGCGAGACGGGCCTCCTCTTCTTTGTCGTAGGGATAGATCTCCTCCAGGTGAAGCAGGGCCAGAATACGACCCTCCTCGTCCTCCAGAGCAATGTCCTTGCCCTCTTTCACGCCATCTAGCTCCGCGGGCTCTGCGGAGAGAGTGACGGGGAGGGACCAGGGAAGGCCACTGCTCAGATGCATCTCTTTCAGCACTCCGAGGTAGTCTCGCTTCACCATGAAGCCCTCCAAGGGGCTGAACCCACCGATGGCGATTAGCTCTAAGTCTGAGACCTCGCGAGGGGTGAGGCGCAACCGGGGAAGAGCCTTGGCCTGCTCATCCAGAGCAGCAACCTTGTCTGGCAGGGCCAGGCGGTTGATGAGAGTTCCCCCGTGGGGAGCTATGTTATCAGTCATAGATTATATCTCCTCTTGTACATATCAGAAGCAGAATCAGGCCGTCACGGTCTGGGGGACCTTAGCATGAGGCACGTATCCCTTCTCCTCCAGCACGGCAAGCACCTTCGCAACGCTCACTTCCACCGTCTCTCGATCACTCTCGAAGACTACCTCGGCGCTCAGGGGTTCCTCGTATGGGTCGGAGATGCCCGTGAAGTTGGCGATCTCCCCTCGCAACGCCTTTTCGTACAGACCCTTGGTATCACGGCCAATTAGCGCTTCTAGGGAGCACTTGGCGTAAACCTCGATGAAGTCGCCGATGGTGGCCCGGGCCTCATCCCGGATCTCCCGATAAGGCGAGATGGCAGCAGTGATGGCAATAACTCCGTTGCGGCTCAGGAGATGGGCCACAAAGGCGATGCGCCTGATGTTGGTGTCTCGGTCCTCTTTGCTGAAACCCAATCCTTTGCTCAGGTTGGTTCGGACCACATCGCCGTCCAGGACCTCCACCTTACAGCCCCTCTCTCGCAGAATCTCCGTCAGTGCGTTGGCCACTGTTGTCTTACCCGCCCCCGACAGCCCGGTGAACCATACGGTGCATCCCTGATGTCCCATAATTCCTCCCTTTATATTAATGATATTCTGCTCTCCGTTTATTAAGTGCGCGCTTTACCTAACCTTGGGCCGCGCTTTGTTACTTATAAATAAAGTCAGTCGCATCTGTCAACAATCTGTACTCCCAAGAAAGGCCGTCCACCTGAGGCGGGCGGCCTTTTCGCTTGAGGCGATGACTTCTTATGCAGAGGCCGGGGACGGAGACGTGGGAATGTCCTCGTGAATGCCGCACTCGTCCTTTTCAAACTCCGCCCAACGACCGGAGCGAGGGTCCGCACCCGGCGCTACAGCCTTGGTGCAGTAGGTGCACCCGATGCTGGGATAGTTGCTGTCGTGGAGGGGGTTGTATGGCACTCCGTTGGCGAAGATGTAACCCCATACCTGCCGCTCCGTCCAGTTGGCCAGAGGATTCACTTTCACCAGTCCGAACTTGGCATCCCACTCAACAATGGGAGTCTCTTTTCGGCCTTCACTCTGGTCCCGGCGCAGACCAGCTATCCAGGCCCGGTTGCCGACCATGGCCCGCTCGTTGGGCTCCACCTTCCGCAAGGCGCAGCACAGGTCCGGGTCCCGAGACCACAGGGCTGGCCCGTACTGATCCACCTGCTCCTCCGGCGTCAGCTTGGACTTGAAGGCCAGAGGCTTGATGCCGTATTTACCGGATACTATATCCACAGTCTCATAAGTCTCAGGAAACAGGAAGTCCGTATCCAGATAGAAGACCTTTATGTCCGGCTGGATTTTCACTGCCATATCCAGCAGCACCATGCCGGATATCCCGCCGAAACTACATGCCAGGGTGATATCGGGGTAGAACTCGCCTATAGCCCAAGCGAATATCTCCTGGGGCGTTTTGCCTTCACACCTCTCGCTTATAGCCTGAAGATCCTCTTGAGTGTAAGTCTTTACTGCCTGACTCACGGCTTCCTCCTTAGCTAAACAACTGCGGCTTTTACTTCTTCAGGATGCTTTGATTGAAAATGCTCAGCGATTGCCAGCACCAGATGACCCATCTTGGGGTGCACAGGAATTATGTCAACGGACACTCCCCAATCCCGCCAAGCCTGAGCCGCCACCGGGCCGACGGCCGCCACAGAGACGGAAGTGTTCAGACTATCCCGCAAGGACTCCACTTTCCCAAGACTTTTAGCCACGGCAAACAGATTGTGGATTTGGGTCTTGCTGGTGGCAGCCACTACATCAATCCCCCCACTCTGGATATCGGCGAGGAACCGCACCAAAGGCTCCTTGTCTTCGGGCAACGCCCACTGATACAGAGAGACCTCAAAAACGTGGGCGCCTAAACTCAGTAGAGCCTCTCGCAGAAATACGTTCGGCTCCCCGTAGTGCTGCATAGCAACCACTTTACCACTAAGCTCCAGTGGCCGAATCATCTCCAGAAGCTCCTGGGAGGTGTTCGGCTCGGGAGGAACGTAGTCAATGCGGACACCATACTGCCTGAGAACGGCCACTGGCTTGGGGCCACGAGCCACTACAATAATCTTGCTCAAGGCACCTATTACCTCTGGCAGCCTCCCCATGCCGTCAGCGGCCTCAAGGAGAGCACGAGTGCCGCCTCCGGTAAGGCAAATGAGTACATCCAGCGGGCCTGCGATCAGCCTATCAACAAAGGCTGCCACTTCCCCTCGATTGTCCAGCGGCACCTCCCTCATGGCTGGCGCCGAATAGGGCACACCCCCATGACGACTGATGAGACCAGCCATCTCACTGGCCCGACGGGCCTCCAGGGTGGCTACTACTTTTCCGTTAAGTCGTGACATTTCTTATTGCGTTTCCCATTCTGGTGGGGGCGTAGGTTCGACAAGCTCACTACAAGCATGGCCATACGCCCCTACGTTCCTAGACGGCGCACTCGCCCTCGCCTCGTTCCACCTTGTAAAGGCCCATGCGTTCCCAGTCCTGGTAAATGTCCAGGTTCTCCTCCACGGCCCCTACGGGCCTCAGATCAGCCAGGACCTCCTCTATGGGTTTCAGCCCCACTCGATCTACAAAGGCGTAGAAGGGCTCATCGTTCTGCCGCTGGCCCTGGTACAGGCTTAGAATCCGCTCAACAGCCTGGGGCACTCGCTTGGATGGTATCTTTGACACAACCCTCTTGGCGTACTGGACTACGCCGTCGTCATACCGTCCGCCGACGAATATCTCGTAGGCCGGCACCTGCTGGCCTCCCTCTCCCTTCACCGACGCCCCTTGGAAGCCTATGCTCGCCAGGT
>JAENIT010000092.1 GCA_016844365.1 Dehalococcoidia bacterium | reverse complement strand
CGCCAATGGCGAAGAGAAATTTCTCAACTACGTTCATATCCAGGCCTAATACCTGGCGCCCCTTGGTCTCTATGGTAACCTTGCCGGAGATCAGTGCAACCTCTCGGCCATCTATCTGTAACAAGAGAGCTTGCAGGTCAACCGCTTCCATGTCCACCACTCTGTCCTGCACCGCCTCCGTCACCGTAGCGGAGATGCTGTCCCGCACCGCCTTCTCAGCCCATACTGCATTGCGTCCCCTGAGATCGGCGATACTCTTGATGAAGGCGGCGGCGTCGTTGGTGGCCTTGCTCGCCTGAGTCTCAGTGAGTTGCTCACCGCCTCCGGCTACAGGATGGGCAGCTCCTATGGCAGTGTTGGGAGCCATAGCGGCTACATGGGCCGCCATGGTGATAAACGCCCCAGCAGAGGCAGCTCTAGCCCCAGAGGGGGACACATAAACCACCACAGGCACCTGAGACCTGTTGATTCTCTGCACAATATCCCGCATGGAGCTGTCCAAGCCACCGGGAGTATCAAGCTGGATGACGACTGCGGCTGCCCCTCTATTCTCGGCGGAAGAGATCCCCCGGTCTATGTAGCTTGCCATTACCGGACTCACAGCGCCTTTTACATTAAGGGTCACTACGTCAGTGGAAACGGCGTTAGCATCCCCCTTCATGACCAGGAGCACAGCGAGCAGAAACCAGAGCGCCAGAGCAAGGGTCCTGAGAGTTTGGACCATCTTCTTTACATCTCCAAGCATGGTAGGGCCGCGGTTACTTAAAGTATAGGTCAAGGGTTTTGATAATGTAAACTAGATTACTCATTCCTCACACAGAAAGGCCCGGCCATACAGCCGGGCTTTGTTTGCCGATGGAATATTAAGCTATTGGTGGGAGGCATTGCGAGCCTCCCACCAGAAAATCTCTAGAGAAGGCTACTCTAATTCGGATATCTCTGCTGGGTGCACGTTAGGCAGAGAACTTCTGCGTTGTCCACCGTGCTCTTTCCCCCAGCCAACTCTGCAACCTTGGGCCGCACATCCCACCCGGCGCTGGGGTTAAAGGTGGAGGGGCAACGACCGCCTCGGTGTAGGGGATCACTGGTGCCGGTGTGAGTACTGCCACACTCACATCGACCAGATGAGCGCTGAAAGGCGGATTGCTTCACATCGTCAGAAAACGGCATATTGGGCCTCCTTCTTCCACTGCTTTGTTATCCTGGCTAGACCACTACTTTTTCTTCTGGCAAACACCCACATACTGAGCAAGCGAAGGGCTCCCTTCTTGCCTTAAAAGGGAGCCCGACCCACAACGGGCCCTTAGCTGAGTTCAGAACAGGCCCTTGATAGGGCTTAGCCCATCGGCGTACCCCAAAAGGCGACTTACAGATGAAGAGCCTTCGCGACTCGCTGCTTGTGATAAGATGGGTCGCCCAGGTAGCTGTGGAGAGTCTTGCCCTTCTTGGTGTAGAGGTACAGGCCATAGTCCCTATCGCCCCCTGTCCCGGCATGAACGTGGTGAGCGCTCTGGGAGCTTTTCGGGTAGCCTTCACTAGCCACCGCTTTAGCTACGGAGACGGATTCCGATGCATCAGGAAGGTTGTTGTCCAACTTCCACAGGGCCTCGTAGGCGGTCCATCGGGCCGCATCCGCGCAGTTCAGGCAGTCAATAACGTAGTCCTGGACCCGCTGGAAGACTCCAATAGGCACACCGAAGTGGATCCTTCTCTGGCTAAAATCGTTGGACATCTCAAATACCCGCTGCATACCCCCAACCATGTAGGCGCACATGACAGCGGTAGACTTATCAAAGACCCGCCTCAAAGGCGACCATGCGCCGTCTACTTGGCCTACCACCGCGGACGAGGGTACATACACGTTGTTGAATACCACTTCGTTCACTTTATCGCCGAACCAGCCAATGATCGGTCGAGTTGACACGCCCCGCGCGTTCTTGTCCACTAGAAACATGGTTAGGTCTGTTTCAGTCCAGTTGCCGGTGCGGGCCACTACCAGGATCTGATCCGCCACCTGCACGTCGGGAACGAAGAGCTTGGTGCCATTGAGCACATACCCGCCATTCTGAGGGGTCGCCGGCATCTTGACGAAGTTAGGGCCCCATCCGTAGTCAGGCTCAGAGTAGGCGAAGGCCATGATGCGAGAGCCATCCGCTATGGACGGAAGGATGGCCTGCTTCTGCTCAGGGCTGCCAGCCTCCAAGACGGCCATGCCTCCTAGAAGCACTGAAGAGTGGAGCGGCGAGGAGATGCAATGATACCCCAACTCTTCAAACAGGACTGCCACGTCTGTTATTGAACTGCCATCACCACCGTATTCTGTGGGGAGAGCCATTCCTATCCACCCCATCTCACCCATCATTCGCCACAGCTCCGGGGAGAAACCAGTCTCGCTATCATCCAGAACTCTGACGAACCCTATTAGGGGACATTCATGGGAGAGGAAGTCTTTAGCGCTGCTCCTTATTAGGGACTGGGTCGGACTTAAGGAGAGATCCATCTGTACAACCTCCGCATGTATAAATTTTGTACACCAATAGCCTCAGGAAACACTGAAGGCTATCTAGTAGGTCACCCTGCCGTCTCTCGGAGGCTGTTGAGCCTCCGAGAGACGGGCTTTATTCACGGTTATCCAGGACCCGTGACCCGCTCTAGTGTGTAGGAGCAGCCGACTCGTGGGTACGGCTCATACCTATGCGCCGAGCGATAATTACCTTGTCGATCTCATACGAGCCCGCGGCATGGGTGGCCATGGAGCCATTCCTCTGAGCGTGCTCGACTCGCCCTCCGAGAAGCCCCCACTCTTTATCCTCTACCAGAGAATGCGGCCCTAAGAGGGAGAGCAGGTCTTCAGAAGTCCTGATGCGGGTCTCACGACCGTACCATACGTTCTGGGAACCGTGGTAGCTCATGGGCTGTTTGGCTCGGAACATCCAGAAGTTGCGGCGGGCAATGAGACGGTGGATATTGTACCGGATATAAGCGTCCACGAGATGCTCTTTGGCGGCATCGCCGTGGGCGAGCGAATGCACCTTGCCCTCACTCCACGCTTCTACCAGATCCTCAACTACCTCAGTACGACCAAAAAGGGCCCCGGCAGCGCCGTGTTCCAGCTCCAATGCGCTCTGGGCTACCTGCCAGCCCTGAGTCTCACCGCCGATGAGATACTCCCTCGGCACCCGCACGTTGTCAAAGAACACAAAGTGCTGGGTCCCCCGGTTTATCAGTTCCTGAAGCTGCCAAGTGATCCCAGGCAGGTGGTTTGGCATGAAGAAGTGTCCCAGATTGGCATGTCTTGGAGCATCCGGGTCCGTCACCGCCAGCAACCAGCACATATCGGGATTAACGGAGCTGATATAGCACTTCACGCCATTGATGATAAAGTCATCTCCATCTTTGGTAGCCCTGGTCTTCACCGAGGCCAGGTCAACACCACAGTCAGGCTCAGTCCACAAATTACCAAAGGTAGTCTCTCCCATCAGAAGAGGCTTAAGGAGCTTTTCCTTCTGCTGTTCGGTGCCGTAGATGTACATCCCGGCTATAGCCGTGCCTCCAGTGGCAACGTCTGCATCATAGGCCTTCAGCTCTTCCTTGATTATGATATCGTGGTCTATGCTAAGCCCCCCACCACCGACCTCTTTTGGCATTGTCGCAAATAACCAGCCCTGGTGACCCAGCTTTCGACGAAACTGATTCTCCCACTCGCGTTGCGCCACGGTGGTGTCCCGCTCATTAACGGGCCATGCCCCAAGCTCTGGTGGCCTCTTCGCGGTCACCTCCAGCCAGGCTCGGACCTCCTTACGGAAATCCTCCTGCTCTTTAGTGTACTGAATCGCGAACTCCATATATTCCTCCCTTCTATAGTTCCCTATAAAAGCTCAAGCCGAGCTTCCACAACTCGGCTTGAGCTTACTCAATATTCTTCTTGTTGTCAATAGGCAAACACGGGTCCGGCAAATATTATTCTTCAAACCCCCGAGCCCTAATGGGTTGGGGCCGAAGTCTCGTGGGTTCGGCTCATGCCAATACGCCGGGCTATGATCACCTTGTCGATCTCATATGACCCCGCGGCATGGGTAGCCATTGATCCATTCCTCTGAGCGGACTCAATTTTACCTCCGAGAAGCCCCCACGCTTTGTCCTCTACCAGGGAATGGGGCCCCAGCAGGGACAGCAGGTCGAACGACGTTCTGATACGGGTCTCTCGCCCGTACCACACCTTCTGGGATCCGTGGTAGCTCTGGCGCTCGTGGGCCCGGAACATCCAGAAGTTGCGGCGGCTGATGAGGCCGTTCACGCGGCTACGGATCAAGGCGTCCACCAGGTGCTCCCTAGCGGCATCCCCCTGGGCCAGGGAGTTCACCTTCCCCTCCTGCCAGGCCTCTATAAGCCCATCGACTATTTCATCGGTTGC
>JAENIT010000091.1 GCA_016844365.1 Dehalococcoidia bacterium | reverse complement strand
GGGTGGATATTGTACTGGCGAGTTTGGTGAGCGCAAACTATCTTTACATAACAACCGACAAGGGCGGTCAGGGATCATGTGCGGTCGATGTAGCGCCAGGAGCCTCTGATTTCCGTGGATACGGCTATTACTAGCAGCATCAGAGCGATACAGATTGCTCCACCCAGCGCCAGGGTTCGCGGCGCGCCGATCTCTTCGGAGACCCACCCGCCAAGGAGTTGGCCAATGGGTGACATGCCGAATATAACCATGCGAATACTGAGCACACGGCCCCTCAGTCCGTCCGGCACCACTATCTGGACCACTGTGAAGTTAGTGGTCAGAAACATCTGCATGGAGAAGCCGACAGTCGCCGCCATGACCAGCGCCAAGGCGAAGATAGGGGATAGGGCAAAGAGGATTACGGAGAGTCCCAGGCTAAGGCTGCTCGCTAGAAGCATCTTTCCGAGGAAGTGGGTGTCACTCAGAGCAGCAAGGGTGGCCGATGCCGTGAGGGCTCCTACGCCGACCGCGCCGAGGAGAAGTCCCAGTCCCTGAGATCCCACGACCAGAACGTCTCTCGCCATCACCGGCATCAGAGCCTGATAGGGCATGGCAAAGATGGTGCCTACAGCCCCCATGATTATCAGGGAGGCGATAAGGGCGTTGTTCTTGGTGTACACAAAGCCCTCTTTGAGGTTCCTTAGAACATTCTGGTCTCTGGGGGCGGTTTGTGCTTCCGGTATTTTTATGGCTCTGAGGAAGAGCATGGATGCCACTAGAATAACGGAAGTGAGGATAAAACAGCCCGCGGTGCCTATTGAACTCACGAGAAAGCCTGCCACTGCAGGAGCCACTGTTTGGGAGGCGCTGAACATGGCGGTGCTTAGGGCTATGGCGTTGCTCAGGTCCTCTCTATCTACTAGGTTGGAAATAATGGCCTGCCTTGAGGGCATTGAAAGGGAGAAACTAACACCTGTAGCGAAGGATATCGCCATAACATGCCAAACCTCTACCGTGTGAGTGAGGACAAGCAGGCCCAGAAGAGCGTACAGGAATAGCCCCGCGACATCGTTGGCCATGACAATACGCCGACGCTCCACTCGGTCAGCCAAGATTCCCCCCGCGATTGTGAAGACGAGCATCGGGAGGGAGCCAGCGGCGTACACCATTGTCACGTAGAAAGGGGAGTTGGTCATCTCCAGTATCAGCCATCCCCTGGCAACCATCTGCATCATCCAGGCGGAGATGGTTATTAGGGAGGCTATCCAGAGGAGGCGGTAGTTACGGTTGTAAAGAGAGCGGATTGGCCCCCCTCTTTTAGCTCCCTCCGCGGCTACGGAATGGTTAAGGGACGTTGACACAGTGGGATCCTTTCCCTGGGAGGCGCGTACTATGAATAAAGTAGCACTAAACTACTATAGGTGTATTATAAAGGGCGAGTAGGGATAAGATCAAAGACTGCAAGTATTACCGCATTACTCCGGGGAGCAGATGAGGGATGAAGGCCCTGAGGGCTGGTGCAGCCGCGCCAGCCGGGGGTTTACCTGGCTTGGCGGGACTTGAGGAAGCGGATTATAGTCCAGCGCTCTTCCGGGGTGAGCAGGTAACCTAAGGCGGGCATGTTTGTGAGGTGTCGGTCAGGGGAGACTCCCTGGCCGTTGGTTATGGCGTTGAAGATAAAGCCATCGGGGAGGCCGAGTGTAAGGTCTGGTGGTGTCCTTACCCCCGCTGCTTGGAAATACTGCACCAGATGGCCGTTGCCTTTTGCCTCTGGTCCGTGGCATGGGGAGCAGTTAATCTGGTAGAGGCGAGCCCCTTTTGCTACAGTCGCTGGATTGTTGTCAACAGGGTTTGTGGCGGACACCAGTTCACCGAGGGTGCGCGGGGTTTCCTTCCCAGTAACGGGCACCGACCCGGAGGGCGGATAGAAACGAGGCGGTTCCTGGGTGCGCTGGGACTCCTGATAGTGCATCTCCGGCAGTATATCAAGGGGGTATGCCCCTGTGGCGCAGGCCGCTGTAGCGAGAGCGACTAGCACAAAGATGAGCCAGTGTGCCCGTCTCGTCACACCGCTATAAAGGGCATGGCAACTAACAATGTCTTGGATCAATCTCACGTTCTTGCACCACCGTATTGTTCGAGTTTTACATCCTCAGCGCCAGCGCCTCTAAGGGCTCTCTCTGCCACGGGCAGGCGTTCCTCGGGGCAGGATACATGGAGACCTATGTAGCCTGCGGTAATGCGGGTGTCATAGAGCCCCAGACCGAAGGGTTTGGGTAGACGCGACTCAAAGATCACACCCAATACTGTGAAAAGAATCGCACCCAGCATAGTGCCCTCGTACATGATAATCACCATCGGGGGGATTGATACCAGAGGCTTGCCCCCCGTAACCATTGGATATGAGACCTGGGTTCCCCAGGTAAGAAGCAGTCCTATTGAGAAACCGCAGGCTGCTCCAACCAAGGGCCAAACATAGACCCTATGTTTGTCATGCCTTTCTCCAAAGGCTCCCTCTGGATAAGGTGTCCCTGTTAGGACATCGTACTGCTCTGGGGCAAACCCATCACCTTTCAGAGCGTCAATTGCGTCGGCGGTTGTATCTGGGTCTCTGAATACGCCTAGTAAACTTCTATTTGCCATAAATATTCCATCCTCACTCTCGGATTACTGCAGGGACACTAACCCTGCCTATCTGTATCTCATCAGCTAGAATTTGACCTTCCTTCGCGTCGGCTATGGGGATGATTGGGAAAAACTTAGAGAAGACAAGCATACCGATACCAACTACTCCAAAGGTGCCTACAACGATGAATATTTCAACTAAGCTGGGGGTGTAAGAGCCCCAGGCGAAGGTCTGTGAGTGACGGTACATCAAGCCTGGCACTATTATGAGGAATCGCTCCATCCACATGCCTATATTCACAAGGATAGAGATGACGAACATCCACATGATATTCCGACGAACCGATCGGAAAAGCCACAGGGGCACAGGGATGATGTAACCCAGGATAATGGTCAGGATCATCATCATGTTGAAGGGAAACTGGGTGAATTGGAGCTGTCGCACCGCCAGTTCGTTGGGCTCCTCACCGTAGAAACCGAAGAGAAGCTCCAAGACGAAGAAGTAGAGCCAGGCGGTAGCTACCGCGATGAGCAGCCTTCCTAGAGAGTCGAAAAGGTCAGGAGTTATGAAGTTCTCCAGTTTTAATGTCCACCGCAAGGCAGCCATGAGGGTAAGCACAGAGGAGACACCGGAGTGGACGGCTCCGATAACGAAATAGGGGGCGAAGATAGTGGCGTGCCAGTTGGGCACCAGGGAGACTCCGAAGTCCCAGGACACGATGCTGTGGACGGAGACGAAGACCGGAAGGATGAGGGCCGATAGTAGGATGCCGGCGATGGTCTGTAGCTTCCATTGCCTGGGGGTTCCGCGCCAGCCCAGGGACAAAGCTGCGTAGAAGCCGCGCCTCCAACCCACGCTCCGATCCCTGGCTATTGCCAAGTCTGGGAGAAGGGCTACATAGACGAACATAGCGGTACCAGACAAATATGTAAAGATTGCGCTTGGGTCCCAAATTAGGGGCGAGCGAACATTGGGCCAGACCCCTCTAGCGAAATCGTAGGGGAAGACCCAGTAAGACCTCCAAGGTCTCCCCATGTGAATCAGGGGCATTATTGCTGCCGTGGTCATGGAGAAGATTGTCAGCACTTCGGCGGCTCGGGTCACCGGCCTCCGCCACTCTGCTTGGCAGAGCCTGAGGATAGCCGAGATCATAACCCCAGCGTGGCTGATTCCGACCCAGAACACAAAGTTCGTGATCATGAAGCCCCAGGCCACGATGGGGTTAAGGCCGGTAACTCCAAGGCCGAAGATGAACATGATGCTCACGGCAACGATGCCGGAGCCAAGCAGAGAGCCTATGAGCACAAAAAGAACCCAGAACCGCAGGGGCGTGTTCGACACGAACCACAGAAGCTCATCATTAATTTGCGTGTCGCCAAGGGTCTTGCGGTCCTGCATTTTTTAGTAGCTCTCCTTATCCCATCTCTTGGAACTTAACTGGTTACTGTGGCTTGCCTAGAACAACTACCTTGGACCTTGAGTACTCGCGTTCTTTGTACAACAACATTCCCTCTTTCATCTCCCAGGCAGAGATGGTGGGAATGATCTTGGTTGCCAGCAGGTAAACCATAACAGCGCCAGCAATCCACCCGACGATTATTAGGATGTCTGCGAAGTCGGGCATGTGTGTGGCTGGTATGTTCTCTAGCATGTGGTGCTTCAAATCTTCGTCAGGTATGGAGAAGGGTCCTACATACAGCCTCACCCGATCGGCGAAGGTGCCGATCATAACACTTATGGACACGGCTGGAGGGCCCCATACGCTGCGGCGGATTGGATTCCATATCAAACAGAAGAGGGGTATAGCAAAGTTGGAAAACCAGGCAACGACGAAGGGTACAAA
>JAENIT010000090.1 GCA_016844365.1 Dehalococcoidia bacterium | reverse complement strand
GGTGATGTTCTTGACGTGCTCCACTTGGTGGCCCATTAGCTCGAGGGTGCGGCGAATCCAATCGGCCATGAGGAAGGTTCGCATGTTGCCGATGTGGGCGTATCGGTAAACTGTGGGACCGCAGGTGTACATGCTTACCCTGCCGGGATTCAGAGGAACGAACTCCTCCTTGCGACGGGTCATGGTATTGTACAGTCGTAACATGCTGCCACCTTCATCACCAGCTAAGGCCCCGGATGGTGATAGTTTATGGTATCAGCAAAGGGATGAATAAGCAAGGTTTACGTAACTGGTCTGATCCAGTTCAGGTATATTAGGGGAGACTTGCCGGGGTAATTGGCAGGTTCTTTGAAGCTCCAGCCTGGCTGGGTTATAATGGCAGTGGTGAGCGCCCGTGGCTCAATTGGATAGAGCATCGGACTTCGGATCCGATGGTTGGGGGTTCGAGTCCCTCCGGGCGCGCCAACCTTCACTCCTGAAAGCTAGCAGGTTTTCTTAGCGATGTGAACATCCGCAGGAAGGTCTTCTTGGTCGTTTCGTTCATCGTTGCTTCACCTCGTATCCCCCGGACTTCACGCCCTCGCGCAAGCCGTGAGACGATGGCGCTGATCGGGGGACGCGTCAGATCTGGATATCCTCTCGTACCCCATCCGTATGGGGCACACGCCAAGACCACCGCCATGTCTCTTGCGTGGCGACCAAGACTCGCAGCAGGGCAAAAGCGCCTAAGGCCAACAGCGCCAGCAGCACGAATCCTGGGCTAAATGAGTCGTAGACCTGCTTGCTAAGCCCAAGGACGACGGGGAGCAAGAATCCTCCGAGACCCCCAACCGCGCCGACAACGCCGGTCGTGATGCCGATCTGGTTACTGAAACGCTGTGGCACAAGCTGGAATACTGCCCCGTTACCCATGCCCAGACAAACCATTCCGCTCACCAGGAGCACTACCATGATGCCAAGCTCCGGTAGCCGAGAGCCCACCGTGTAGACCGCGCCGATGCCAAATAGCAGCCATGACAGCATACGCACTCCACCCAGCCGGTCTGCCAGATATCCACCAAGGGGTCGGGCCGCGCTGCCTGCAAAGGCCGCCAGCGCGGTGAGGTAGCCTGCAGTGGCTGGATTTACCCTGTACTGATCCCTTAACAAAGTGGGTAGGAAACTGCTTAGTCCCGCGAACCCGCCGAAGGTGACGCTGTAGAATATGCAAAGCCACCACAGATCGCGGTGCTGTAGGGCCATGAGATACCGCGCTAAGGGCTCCCCCCTAGTGCGGACGGGGCTGTCCTGGGCCATCAGAAGAAACGCGACCAACACCAGGCTGAGGGGCAGCATCGCGAGGCCAAGCACATTGTTCCAGCCAACCAGAGCCGCCAAGGGCGGCGCTAGCAAGTTGGCAACGACAGCCCCGCTATTGCCCGCGGCAACAATGCCCATAACGAGTCCCTGTCGACTCAGAGGGTACCAACTACACGCTAGGGGCAGAGTCACGGCGAAAGACGCACCGGCAGCCCCCAGCATGAGTCCTATATACAGTAAGTCGGACAAACCCTCAGCGGCCCGCCAGCCCAGGGTGAGGGGCACGAACAGGAAGGCGAGCAGCGCAACTCCCACCAGCTTGCCGCCGGCGTAGTCGCTCAGCAGACCAATCGGCACTCTAAGGAGAGAGCCGCTCAGCGCTGGGACCGCGACCATTAGACCTTTCTCAGCGGGATTCAGACCCATGCTCTCGCCAATATAGACGCCAAGGGCACCGAGCAGCACCCAGAGCATGAAGCTCAGGTCGAAATGGAGGAAGGATGCGATCAACGTGGGCAGGTGGCCTGTTGGGGGAGAATTCTGAGAGTTCATCTATGCCGTGTCGCACCTGCAAGTGCCTGTTGCGTCTTCTGCATTCGACGTAGCCGGGCCGGAACGCACTCTTCGCCAGTGGATCTCAAGGACGACCTAGCTGTTCCTCCCTTGGGACGGCGCCCAGAACATGCCCGTAGAGAAGGGCATTATCGATCGCGACGGCAATGTGTTCTCTAATGCCATTGAGAAGTCTAAGCTCACTGGGGCGGGTCAAGGCTTCTGGAAGCCGAGAGGCTACGGCAAAGACCCCTAGAATCCGCCCCTGGTTTATCAGCGGCCAGGCGCCAAAGGTATTGAACCCAGCCTTCTTGACCCCTTCGCGGAGGAACCACCGCTCTTCAGGGAGATGATGAGCTATCAGAGGGTTCCCAGTCCGCGCGACTATTCCTGGGAAACCCTCGCCGAGCTTAAACCGAGTCCTTTCCAGGAACGCCTCGGCGGCGGCCCCACGATGCGCTTTCATCACTACCTCCTGCCCCTCTACCAACCATACTTCTGCCCACTCTACACCCATCACTTCCAGAGTGATGTCCAACCCTCTGGTCAGCAGCTCATCGAGAAGCAACGAAGAGGATGTGGCCTTGCCCACGGCGAGCAGTGTAGACATCTCTTTACTTGTTCTCTGGGCGTTTTCGTATAGGACCGAGTTTCGAACGGCCATACCAAGTTGGGTTCCGAGATTGGTCAGGATATCGACTTCTAGGGGATGGAAGCGGCGAAGGTCTCGACTGGCGATGGCCAGTAACCCTGTAACCTCTCCCCCTGCCACCAGCCGTACTGCTAAGCTGGAACGTATTCCCTCTTCTCTGGCCGCTTCGCCCACCCTGGTGTCCTCAAAGAGGCTCTCCAAGACAACAGGTTGGGCTGAAGGCGCTACCTGTTCCCCAAAATGGTTCTCTGCCAGCTTTGCTCTTCTGATCTTCTGAACAAAGTCGTCCGAAAATCCACGATGGCACACTGCGACCAGCTCTTCGTCTTCCTGGTCGAGAACGCGAATGATACCCGACTCTATACCCATGGTCTCCAAAATGTTGTCTAGGGTTACATCTAGGAGTTGCTGCAACTGCATATTCTGCGCAGAAGAAGCGGCCACTCGGTTCAGCGCAGCCAGAAGCCGATTTTGCTCCATCAGTTGCCCCTCCAACCTTTTAATAAGGCCGAAAACTGCCCACGAAAATATCGCGACGCCTATGGCGGTAGCAATGTAAGTCGAAATAAATCCACGAGTAGTGTGCAACAGGCCAAAGAACACCTTGTGACGCAGGAGATCGAGCACGACGAGGAACAAGACAGCGAGAACTACGGTAAGAATTTGCAGGAGTGTAAGATTAAACTTGTATTTCATTGTCCACCAGCTCCTTACTAGGCCTCTAGCGGTCCGTTCAGATGGACCTCGGACACCCCAACCTCCTTCCGCTCCTCCGACTTCTATTATAACCCGTGCATGGTCGAAAAGCATGGAGAATCTTAACAGGGGATGTTAAAAACAGGTTAATATAATCTACCGCGTATCTTTGCAGGTACGGATGTCCCGCCGGACTAGCCGTAAAGCGCCAGGAAGAGCAGGATACTGGACCGGATACCAAAGGCACATTGAGCAATAGGGGGAAGGACGCAGGAAAGATTTTATTAATTTCCTTCGGGTATCTGTTGACAATTCTTATATATTGTTATACACTAGTAACTTGCCGATGTATGTCTATCAGTGGGCTATTTGTGTCTCTGCGGATCCACGATTTTCTCAAGTTTGCTTGGGTATACCTCTCCACGTTTCCACGTTGTTTCATTAAGTAGGAGGAGTTGTATTTATGGCTTTAGCCAGTATAGGTGATAACAACGGTGATCGCGCTCTCCACACCCCTGTAAAATCTTACTCCCGAATCCCAGATGTTTTAGATCTTCCCAATCTTATCCTGCTCCAGATAGACTCCTTCCAGTGGTTCCAGAAAGATGGTCTAAGGGAGCTTTTTGACGAGATTTCTCCCATCCAGGATTTCACTGGCAATAAATTGGAACTCAGTTTCCTGGACTACGAATTCCGGCCCCCTAAGTACACCGAGGATGAGTGCCATGATCGCGACATGACCTTTTCAGCTCCCCTCTTTGTTACGGTGAGGCTTACTATAAAGGAGACTGGGGAAAAGATTGACCAGCCCATATTTATGGGAGACTTCCCCTTAATGACAGATCGCGGCACTTTCATAATCAACGGAGCAGAGAGAGTAGTAGTTAGCCAGTTAGTAAGGTCCCCAGGAGTATATTTCACCACCGAGGACGATACCGGGTCGGGGCGTCCGCTGGCTTATGGAAAGCTGATCCCCAATCGCGGAGCTTGGCTGGAGTTTGAGACTAGCAACCGCGACCTCCTTTCGGCAAAAATCGACCGTCGTCGTAAGATACCGCTTTTCCTGAGGGCTGTGGGGTATGGTACCGATGAGGAGCTATTGACTCTGTTCCAGGATGTGGACGACCACCCAGACCACCAATATATTGCGTCCACCATTGAGAAGGATCCATGTAAGAACCAGGAGGACGCCCAACTAGAGTTTTACAAGCGGTTGAGGCCCGGGGACCCACCTAACCCCTCCAACGCACTGGGTCTGATTAATGCCCTTTTCTTCACTCCTCGCCGCTATGACCTGGGTAGAGTAGGGCGATACAAGCTAAACAAGCGGCTGGGTTTGGCAATACCCCAGTCGCAACGGATCCTGACTAAAGAGGATCTGGTAGCCATAACCCGGAAGCTCATCGAAGTGAACAAAAGCCCAGGCTTGGTGGACGACATAGACCATCTTGGCAATCGCCGTATCCGCGCCGTGGGTGAACTTATTCAGAACCAGTTTCGAGTGGGCTTGCTGAGAATGGAACGAGTCATCCGAGAACGGATGACCATAACCGATCCACAACAGGCGACACCCAGCTCCCTAATCAATATGAGACCAGTAGTTGCCGCAGTTAAGGAGTTCTTCGGCGGCTCCCAGCTCTCTCAGTTTATGGATCAAACCAACCCCTTAGCGGAGCTTACTCATAAGAGAAGGCTCTCGGCGTTAGGTCCCGGCGGACTGTCGCGAGATCGTGCAGGATTCGATGTTCGGGATGTTCACCATTCCCATTACGGGCGCATATGCCCCATTGAGACCCCAGAAGGACCTAACATCGGCCTCATAGGCTCACTAGCTACTTACGGCCGAGTTAACGAGTACGGATTTATAGAGGCTCCCTACCGGAGAGTGATAAGGGAACTACCCAACGCCTCTCTCCTGCTGGAGGGTCAGACCCTAGAGGAACGGATTGAGGGCAGTGGCGGTCATGTCATTGCTGAAAAGGGAGCGGAAATCACGCCATCCGTTATGGAGCAGATCGCTGCTTTGCCTCCCAGACAGGTGAAGGTTGTCCCATTTGTCTCCGATGAGATCGAGTATCTGTCGGCGGACAGGGAAGAGGAGTACCATGTTGCCCAGGCCAACTCTAGAATCAACAAGAGCGGCCAGTTCGTAGATTCGCGGGTAGAGGCCCGCTACAGAAGGGGCTTTTTGCTTGCTCCGCCAAACCTGATGGATTACATGGATGTCTCCCCTAAACAGATTGTCAGCGTTGCCACATCCTTGATCCCCTTCCTGGAGCATGACGACGCTAACCGAGCTCTTATGGGATCCAACATGCAGAGGCAAGCAGTGCCTCTCGTAAGGCCTCAAGTCCCTCTAGTTGGAACGGGAATGGAGCGCAGGGCAGCCATGGATAGTGGACAAGTGGTCTTCTCCAGGGTGGACGGTGTGGTTAGCAATGTCACCTCCACCGAGATCATCGTAACAGAACCTGATGGAGTTGAGCATAGGTACCGTCTTGCTAAGTTCAAGCGCAGTAACCAGGGAACCTGCTTCAACCAGCGGGCCATAGTATCTCCTGGGGAGATAGTGAAGCGCGGCCAGCCTTTGGCCGACAGCTCTTCTACAGACCAGGGAGATCTAGCCTTGGGACAGAATGTCCTGTGCGCCTTTATGAGCTGGGAAGGCTGTAACTTTGAGGACGCTATAGTTATCAACCAGAACCTGGTCAAGGAAGACAAGTTCAGCTCCATCCACGTGGAGAAGCACGAGGTAGAAGCTCGGGACACTAAACTGGGCCCTGAGGAGATTACTAGAGACATACCCAACGTTGGTGAAGAGAGCCTTAGGGACCTGGATGAACTGGGTATAATCCGCGTTGGAGCTGAGGTAGGGCCGGGCGACATACTAGTAGGGAAGATCACTCCCAAGGGTGAAACGGAGTTGACCGCTGAAGAGAAGCTTCTACGGGCTATCTTCGGTGAGAAGGCCAGAGAAGTTAAGGACACATCTTTAAGAGTCCCTCACGGTGAGCGAGGGAAGGTTATAGAAGTGAGGGTCTTTAGCCGTGCCCAGCAAGATGAGTTACCCCCTGGCGTTAACCAAATGGTGAGAGTTAGTATAGGTCAGGTTAGAAAAGTATCAGAGGGCGACAAGATGGCGGGGCGCCATGGGAACAAGGGGGTGATCTCCAGGATACTGCCCGTGGAGGATATGCCGTATTTGGCAGATGGCACTGCCGTGGAGATCATTCTCAACCCTATAGGTGTGCCCTCCAGGATGAACGTGGGACAGGTTCTTGAGGCACACTTGGGCTTGGCAGCTGAGCATTTGGGGTTTAGGGTTGTCTCCCCGGTGTTCGATGGGGCCTCGGAGGCGGACATCCAGGGCGCTCTGTGTAGAGCCTGGTTGATAGAAAGGGCGGCCCTGGACAGCTCCAATTATAACCAGGTGGATCAGACGGTAGTAGAGCGTACTGAAACAGCGAAAGCATGGCTGAGTGACCGTGGCTACGATGGTGGGGTAGTCTTCTCTGAAATAGACCCAGGAGAGGCCAAGAGAGTGGCTCTAAAGGTATGGGTGGAGGAGCAGGGAGGAACCGCAGAAGGCCTCGACGAAGAAGATTTGGAGAAAGAGGCGCATGCCATTTACAAAGAGAAGAATATAGCTCCTCCTACTTTTGGTAGAGTTACTCTTTACGATGGCAGAACAGGTGAGCCATTTGCTCGGCCGGTGACCGTGGGCAGCATATACATGATGAAGTTAGTTCACCTGGTGGAAGACAAGATCCATGCTCGCTCCACAGGACCCTACTCTCTAATTACCCAGCAGCCCTTGGGTGGCAAGGCCCAGTTTGGAGGACAGCGCTTTGGCGAGATGGAGGTCTGGGCTCTGGAGGCTTACGGGGCTGCTCACATCCTTAGAGAGCTTCTCACCGTCAAGTCTGATGATGTCTTGGGCAGGGTTAAAACGTACGAGGCAGTTGTCAAAGGGGAAGACATCGTGGTGCCTGGAGTGCCTGAGTCCTTCAAGGTTCTTGTCAAAGAGCTACAGAGCCTGGGACTGTCGGTTGAAGTTCTCAATGAAGATGAGGAGCAGGTGCCCTTGATTGATGACACCAGCGTAGAGATCCCTGAGTTGGGGATTGATCTTACCGGAATGGAGAAGGGGGAATTTTAGCTGTGCTTGATGTCAACGATTTCACCGCGGTACGCATATCCCTGGCCTCGCCGGAGCAGATCCTCAATTGGTCTTACGGAGAGGTGACAAAGCCGGAGACTATAAATTACCGGACTCTAAAACCGGAGAAGGACGGCCTATTCTGCGAGCGTATCTTTGGCCCCACCAAGGACTTTGAGTGCTCCTGTGGCAAATACAAGCGAGTCCGTTACAAGGGTATAGTCTGCGACAAGTGTGGCGTGGAAGTGACCAGGTCAAAGGTGCGCCGAGAGCGTATGGGTCACATAGATCTGGCATCTCCTGTAGGACACGTGTGGTTTGTCAAAGGGGCTCCTAGTAGGGTGAGCATTCTCCTCGACATCTCCCCCAGGAGTCTAGAGCGGGTTACCTATTTCGCACAATACATAATTACCAAGGTTGATAAGGATGTCGTCAAAGATCACAGGGATAAACTCGAGGCGGAGTATAAACGAACAGGGGCTGATTTGGAGGCTGATCTAGATCAGCGGGTTTCCCAATTGAAGATTGCTCTACAAGAAGAGGAGGCCGTTATCCTGGAAGACCTGGAGGCGGCCAGGGTTAAGCTAGCTGAAGAGCAAGCCGCCCTTCTTGATAAGATTATGCAGGAGGCTGATGCCTTCGAGGCCCTTTTGATTAACGCCCTAGGACAACCATCTGCCGAAGAGTTATCCCTGGGCGGGTTCACTTTGGTAGCCAAGGGTGAGACTGTGGTAGAGGCCCATGTAACTGGCCTTAAAACAGTAGTTGAGAAGCAGCGTTCTGAGCTAGAGGGGCGTATCTCCCAAAAGAGAGCCGACACTGCTGTAACTCTTGACGCGGCTATAGTCGTTAAACGAGAGGAGATACTAAGGGAAATAGAGCGGTTTAAGAAAGAGGCCGTTCAGGAACTGAGCCGCCTGCGGCAGGATATGGAGACTGAGCTGGATGGTATAGATAGCCTGCAGCCCGTCAAAATCATCCCTGAAGCCAAGTACCGGGAACTGCGGGAGAAGTACGGCTCAATGTTCAGCGCCGGTATGGGAGCAGAGGCCATCCTAGAGATCCTCAGGAACATGGATCTGGAGACCATAAGAGAACAGCTCCAGAAGGAAGTTCAATCGGCGTCAGAACAGAAACGGAAGAAAGCCATCAAGCGGCAACGGGTGGTGGAGGCTTTTCGGAAGAGTGGCAACAAACCGGAATGGATGGTCCTGACCGCCCTTCCTGTGCTTCCTCCCGAGCTGAGGCCCATGGTACAGCTCGATGGTGGTAGATTCGCCACCAGCGACCTCAACGATCTGTACCTCAGGGTAATCAATCGCAATAACCGATTGAAGCGCCTGATGGACCTG
>JAENIT010000089.1 GCA_016844365.1 Dehalococcoidia bacterium | reverse complement strand
TACCAGCCTTCGTTGTGGGATATAGGGAACAGGAATCAGTAGTAATGGAGCAGTTGATTCGTCCCCTCGAGAATGGGATTAGCATCACTCGCATCAGGCCAGACCTTCCACTTGACCCGCCCAACTCACTTAACGATGATGCCTTGACAGCACTCAGGAAGCTCAAGGCTGGTCTAAGTCAAGAGTAGGCACGGAGGAGAGCCGATGAACACGGGCACTTAGCCCACTAAGAGCTTAGTAAGAGCTGGCTCCAGTTCCTCATAGGTGGTGAAGGACTCGAATTTGGCAGCTATGCGCCCCTGGCTGTCCACCAGAAAAACCCAGGGGTCCGTGGGCAACCGCCACTCCAAGACCGCAGGCGAAGGCCTTGCCTTAGTATAGTCTTTGGCTACCTCCTGGGGGTTATCAAAGAGTTCCACATGGATGAAGTTCGCCCTCTCCCGGAACTTCTCCTTCAGCCTCTGGATCACCTCCATCTGAGGGCCGCAGGTCCTGCTGGTACAGAAGGCGGGGGTGGCGAAGAGAATAGCCGTGGGCTTGCCGCTGGCTACAGCCTCATCTATAGAAACCGCGTACAGCTCGGGGTCCGCAGGGCTGGCTGATGTCAACTCCTCCAGACTGGGAGCATCCCCGACCTTCTTGCTTCGGCTACTCGGAGCCGGTTCACCTATGCCAGGGGTAGCGCTCCTTTCTTTAACCTGGAATCTGGCGCTGGCCTTTATGGTAGAGGTTCCACCCCCCGAAACAGCCACCTCCACCTCCCAGGGACCAGGGCGATCAAAGGAGACCTGGGCAACGTAGAGGGCGAAACCACTATCTGGCTCAGCTCGCAATTGGGCCTCGGCCTTGTCTCCCGCGACAGGCTGCCCACTTCCTAGATGCCAGAAGGAGAATCGAGCTTGGGGCTCGTTCACCATCGCCCCATCCTTAACCAGAGCCGCAGCGAAGCGATTGGACCCTAGCGACAGGTCAGTGGTGGCTAAATACGCCGCGACCTGCTGTTGAGAAGGACTCTGGGATGGCGTTACAGCGGGTTTACGCGGAGCAGCGCACCCATACAACGTCAGCGCCATAGCACAAACCAGGGTAATCTTGAATATTTGCATCATTCGTACCTCAAGGCCTCTATGGGGTTTAGCTTGGCAGCCCGAGTGGCGGGATAGACGCCAAAGAAAAGTCCTATAGCTGCCGAAACCACCACCGCCAGGACAATAATGTCCGGCGATACTACTGTATTTAATGGATTACCGTTCATGCTTACCTTCCGCAGCAATCGAGAAGCTACCAACCCCAGGGTCAGGCCCATACCACCCCCAGTAAGGCTGAGGACCGTCGCCTCCACCAGGAACTGCATCAGGATATCCCGTCGCTTGGCCCCCACAGCCTTACGGATGCCGATCTCCCGAGTGCGCTCCGTTACAGATACCAGCATGATGTTCATTATGCCAATGCCACCCACCAAAAGGGAAATTCCGGCGATACTCCCCAGAAACATGGTAAAGACCCCGGTTATCTGATTGAGGGTCTGTAAAGCCTCTTCCTGGCTGCTCACCTCGAAATCGTCCTCTCTCTGGATGCGATGCCGCTCCCTGAGAAGAGTTGCTATCTCCGTCTTTGCAGCCTCGACATCTTTGGCGCTGGTGACCTGAACGTTTATCAGGGCCACGTTCTGGACACCGGAGGTGGAGCGCTGGGCGGAAAGACGGCTCATAAGGGTGGTAACGGGTATAATAATCTGGTCATCCTGGCTCCCGAATCCTGTTCCCCCCTTAGCCTTCAGCACACCGATGACCCGAAAGAGCTGGCGGTTTATCTTTATCCGCTGCTCTAGAGGATTGTCATCGGGAAAGAGGGTATTGGCCACGTTGGCCCCCAGAACGGCCACAGCGGCCTTAGTATCTACGTGGCTGGGCGAGACAAACTCGCCGTACTCCAGTTGATAGTTGCGGACCTGCTCGTAGCTCTCGGTAACCCCCACGATCCTGGTGCGCATGTTTCGGCTCCCAACAACCACCTGGCCATTGGTGCTGGACTCGGGGGCCACCGCAGCGGCGTGGGGCACGCTGCCAGACTCGGTTATGGCGCGGGCGTCCTCTAAGGTCAGGCTTCGGGCGGTCCCCTGGCCTTGGCTTACATTCCCAGCCTGAGTAGAGCCCGGCCTCACGAACAGCAGGTTTGTCCCCAGATTGGCCACCCTGGCAGTTATAGTAGCCTGGGTCCCCCTTCCAATGGACATCAGGGCAATTACGGCTCCTACCCCAATGATGATCCCCAGCATTGTGAGAGAGGAGCGCAGTTTATTGGCCTGAATGCTTTGCAGGGCTATAAGTAGGTTAGCCTTCAATTTCATGACAAGTGCTCCTTCGCCATCTCCATCTCCGCCATCACCAGGCCAGCTTTTCTGGGTTGGGTCACCAACTCCTCATGGCCCACAACGCCGTCTCGGATGTGGATTACGCGCTGTGTGTGCTCCGCAATCTCCCGCTCGTGGGTTACAAAGACCACAGTGATACCTTCCCGTTGGTTCAGGTCCTCGAAGATAGCCATGATCTCCTGGCTAGTCTGAGTGTCCAGGTTTCCCGTTGGCTCGTCAGCCAGAATAATGGAGGGGTTGTTCACCAGAGCCCTGGCGATAGCCACCCGCTGTTGCTGCCCGCCAGACATCTCGCTGGGTTTGTGGTGAATGCGGTCACCGAGCCCCACTCTATCTAGGGCCTCCACGGCCCGCTTACGGCGGTCGGCTGCGCCGCTGTAGATGAGGGGCAGTTCCACATTGGCAAGGGCCTCAGCCCGAGACAGAAGGTTAAAACTCTGGAACACAAAACCTATCTTCCGGTTGCGGATCTCCGCCAGCTCATCATCGTTGAGAACGCCCACCTCTACGCCATCAAGCTGGTAAGAGCCAGAGGTGGGAACATCAAGGCACCCTATGATGTTCATAAGAGTAGACTTCCCGGAGCCTGAGGGTCCCATAATAGCAGCCATCTCCCCACGCGCAATCTGCAGGTCCACCCCCCTAAGCGCGTGGACCTCAATGGAGCCCATCCGATACACCTTGGTGAGCGCCTGGACATATATAGTAGGAGCGCCATTATCCATACCTGCTATACCTACCTGCGAGCACCACCGGCGGGGAATCCACCTGGGGCCAATCCCGGGCCCCCACCGCCAAAGCCTGCGCCAGGCACTCTGGTATTAGCGGTCCCCTGGGCAGGAGCTGTGGAGTTTGGAATAACCACCTGCTCCCCCTCTTGAAGGCCTTCCACCACCTCAATCTTGCTTCCGTCAGTGATACCGGTCTTGACTTCTTTGGCCTGCGGCTTGCCATCTACCATGACCTTTACCATCTGGTTGCGCCCCTGACGGGTTACGGCCCGGGAGGGGACGGTAATGACGTTTTCTTTGCTGGCGTACACAATCTCTGCGAAGGCTGTCATGCCCGCTTTGATTCCCTGACCCTCACCTATTCCCAAAGACACCTGGTATGAGGTTACCCCAGACGCGGTGGTGGCCTGAGGAGCGATGGCGATAACCTTGCCCCTGAACCTGCGCCCGGTGAGCGAGTCGAAGGTGATGGTAGCCGATTGGTCCAGATCCACCTTGGCCACCTCCGATTCATCAACATCCAAATCGACTTTGAAGGCGGTGGGATCGAGGATCGATATGGCCACGGCCACAGAGCCAGCGCCACTTCCCGCAGACCGCTGAGGTGTTATGTTAACTGCACTTACTACACCAGCGAAGGGGGCGTACAGGGTAGATCCCTCCTGGTTTAGCACCGCCTCCGCCAGTGAGGCTTCGGCCTGGGACACCTGGGCCTGGGCCGTCAGAATATCCTCATTTGTATAGGGGCTCTGTCTTAATGTTAATTGAGACTCAGCCTGTACCACGCTGGACTGCGCTGCTACCAGATCGACGGTCTTAGGCCCTCCAAGGAGCTGGTCTAACTTGACTTGAGCGCTCCGGAGATTGCTTTGAGCCTGCTCCACAGACGCCTCAGCGGAAGCCAAGTCTAACGGAGTCGGATTCTTTAGCTGCGCCAGTCTCGTCTCCGCCGAGGTAATATCAGCCTTTGCTTTGTCCACAGAGCTCTTGGCCGACTGAAGATCAGAATTAGAGGGATACCTCAGTATCTCTAAATCTGCTTGTGCGGAGGCCAGACTTGATTTTGCTTGCTCAACCGTCGCCTGAGCCGACTGAATCTCCTGGGGCTTGGGCCCGGCCTTCAACTCACCCAGCTTTGCCGTAACGCTTCTCAAACTCGCCTCGGCTTCATCTATGGCCCCCTGGGCTACTATTATATCTTCTGCCGATATCCCTAATTCGGGCCAGTTCAGGTCCTCTTCAGCCACTTCCACGGCTCTGTAAGCCAATAGAATCTCCTCTTCATCGGCGGCTATCTGCTCTGGGGACGCGCCACGATAACGGTCTTCGCCCAGCTTCTGTCTGGCATTCCAAAGCCTCATGCGAGCATCGATTATGTTTCTGATTT
>JAENIT010000088.1 GCA_016844365.1 Dehalococcoidia bacterium | reverse complement strand
ATCGCCAACGAGTGTAGTGTAGTGTCACTAAGCTGTATACTCCGAACCATCTAGTGGAGTTATGAGACAGTTGCATCGTACTAGTTCACGGTTGACGTGTCAAGGTTTGTTCGCAACAACAGGTAGGGGCGGGTTAAACCCGCCCCTACCGATGGTAACTATCGCCTCGTGGCTACCGCGCGGCGGCAGCCTCCCGGGTCTCTCTCTGGGCATGGGTCTCCCGCGGCCATGAGCGCTTCTGGGAGTCGGTTACGTGGACCACCAGCACCCCAAAGCTGCCGATCTCCATCTCCACGGTGTCACCATCCTGGAGAGGGCCCAACCCTCGATGGTTGGTGCCGCAGGCTACCACGTCCCCTGGCTCCAGGGTGGTTATAGAGCTAATCCACTCCATCATCCCCGGGATCTTGTGGGCCATGTCGCTGGTGTTGTAGTCTTGGCGAAGGTCGCCCTGAACCCACAGTTTGATCGGCAGGTTCTGAGGCTGGGGAACCTCGTCGGCGACGACCAGGGCCGGCCCCATGGGGCCGAAGGTGTCCCAGGACTTGCCGATGAAGAAGCTGTCCCGACCCGGCGGTCCCGCGCCTCGGCAAGACACGTCGATGAAGTTCACGTAGCCGAAGATATGGCTGTAGACATCGCTGGCCTTGACGTTGCTCATCCTCTTGCCCACCACAATGCCCAGCTCCCCTTCGTGCTCGAAGACGGTGGCTTTAACCGGCGGGATGATGACAGTGTCGCCGTGGCCAACGACCGAGCTCGAGGATTTGTTGAAGGCGTTGATAGGGCCGGCCTCGGCGCGAGTGCCGCTCTCCATGTAGTTGCCCGCCATGCACACCAGCCGCCCCGGCCGCGGAAGGGGCGCTCTCAGCCGCACCTGGCTCTTGGGAACCCCATCGGAGTCCCGAGCCAACTGCTCCAATCGGCTCCGGTGCTTGTCGAAGTCGCCGATGAGCTTGCCCATCATGTCCTGAGGGCTGGTGTGTGTGATGTCCATCGCCACCTGAGAGGCGTCCACCACTCGATCTCCCTTGAGCACACCCAGCTTGAAATCGTCACCAAACAGCACTAATTTCATTGTTCCCCGTTCCTCCTTCCCATATTAACAACATCCTTCGGCGCCACTGCACTGGGCCTCAGTGTACTGTAACGTGAGTTATTCTATCAAATCCTTAGGCTTCCTTCCACTCGCATGGCAAACGTCTCTGCATGGTTCGGGTCGTTGTAGTATAATTGAAGGAGATGGCTAACAAGACATTGGTCCAAAACCGAAAGGCCCACCACGACTACCTCATCCTGGAGCGGATGGAGGCTGGAATAGCGCTTATGGGCACAGAGATCAAGTCCATTCGCGCGGGAAAGGCCAATCTTCAGGACGCCTACGCGGTGGTGCAAGAGGGTGAGGTGTGGCTTCGAAACTCCCACATCTCTCGATACGAAGCGGGAAGTCGATTCAACCATGACCCCGACAGGCCCAGGAAGCTTCTTCTCCACAAAGACGAGATAAGGAAGCTGGGCCAGATGATTCGGGAGAAGGGGCTGACAGTCGTGCCGCTACAGCTTTACCTCAAGAACAACTACGCTAAGGTCGAGCTGGCGCTAGCCAAAGGCAAGAGGCAATACGATAAGAGAGAAGCCATAGCGAAACGAGACGCAGATCGTGATGTCCAGAGAGCCATAGCTACAAGCGCGCGCAACTCCAGCTAACGCCCACCTCAAACGATTGCCCCTCCAATAGACCTCTATACTCCTACAGACAGGCTAATCATTCCCCCAGGAACAGCAATCGCCGTTCCGTAGCCTCAGTCTTCAGTTCCCCTCACGCCGCTACTAGTGGGTTCTTTCCGAGTAGTATTTAGCGAGCAGATCGTCAAGGCCTTCCCGCAACAGAGAAGCATCAGACCGCCCGGTCATGTGGGACAGCTCACCCAATCGGCGCAATTGTCCAGGGGCAAAATGTACGGTCTTGGGCTCCAAGCGCTCCGGGTGGGCGAAGGCAGTCCGGGCGCGTCCGTTGGTCTTAGCCCGAAACAACGCAGCGTGAGCGTTCCTCAGTAGTTCCCTATCGTTATCCGCCAGGGATGGATAGGACGCGACCCCCCCGCTCAGAGTTATTTGAGCAGTTATTAGGCCGTCAGCCGTCTGCAATTGCAACGGACGGTCATCAAAAAAGGCCCTAATCTTCTCTGTGGCCAGAAAAGTATCATCAGCCGATTTACCAGGGAATATAAGCAAAAAGGTGTCCCTTGAGTATCTGGCTACCCGCACATCACTGCCTACCAGTTGGCACAACTCCTTAGCGACCTCCCTAAGGAGGGCATCCCCTGCCTCGATACCATACTGGTGATCAAGGGCCGCGAACCTATCTACATCCAGTAAGGCCACCGACAGCGGATTAGCATCGGAGGCCCCACGGACATCCTCTTGCACCATCTGGACAACGGCATTTCGGTTTAGAAGTCCTGTTAGCTCATCTACACTTGTGCCCGATGTACCTGCCATTGCGCCTTCCAGAGCATCTGAATATATACAACCACCCATGATGATACAACGAACGATACTTCGAAACAAGTATTTAACCAAAATTCTTCAATAGACTATTGACAATCTACTATCTCTCTGATAATATCTTTATAGAGTATGAAGACTATAGGATAATACAACAGCTATAGAGCGTAACATATCTTCGTATACTCTACAGTAAATGGTAGGTAATAATAGAAGAAAGGAGGTGAGACCAATGACAATTACTGAAGCTAGAAGAGAGACAAAGTATACACATACCCCAAGGATCGCTCTCGTCTCCCACGATACCACCAGGGAGGCTCTAATAGAGCTTCTAAGAGAGTTCCTGCCTGAGCTGCATGAGTGCTCTATAGTAGCAACCCAAGCAACCGGGACTATGTGCAAGCAACTGCTGGGATTACCAATAGAGATTCTGACCAGCAGTGTAAAGGGAGGAGATATTCTGCTTGGGGCATTAGTGGTGGAAGGGAAGGTGGATGCAGTCATCTTCATAAAGGACCCCTTTGTGCCGATGGCCTGGGACCCTACGCCACTAACAATAATGCGGGCCTGCGATATGTACGATGTGCCTATAGCCACCAACATCGCCACTGCCAGGGCCATTCTTTCCGAAATCAGGATGGGATTGAAGGCAGAACGTGCTAGCGGCGCAAAGGATGGGGCTGCTCAGTCCGCTGTCAGCGTCATGGAGACGGTAGCCTAGTAAGAACTCATGAGACGGGTTAAAGAGAATCAGATAAGAAAGGAGGTGAGAATATGACAAATGCTCAGACAACCAAAGGAACGCAAAGGGCGTCGGTACGCAACAAGGATGTCCCGCCAGCCTTCACCGGGGCTTGGGATGAGACTTCACGGTCGCAACTATCCCCCGATGGCCAGCCAAAGGAGGTCCTTCATAACAAGAGCCTGCTGGGCAGGCTGAAGGCTGCGCTGGCCGTGCTGGCCCGGTCTTTGTGGGTAGGATATGAGCCCCACTGCCGACGGTGCCAGTCTGATCGTGTAACTATAGTGAACACAACGCCAGAGGACGGCTACGGATGGTGGGCCGTGTCACATCAGTACCGTTGCAGCGCCTGTGATTACACCTGGGAGCGCTGGCCGCTCACAACAGAAGAGCTTGAACGATGGGAGTAAAAGTGGAACAAAGAAGTGTAAAAACTGTCGGCCAACGACAAGAAAGATCGTACACAGTTGAAGGGCACACCGCCCGCTTCTTCCGACTAGGCGAGTGGCTGAATGATGGGACCGTTCTGGGACTGTCCTGCTACGACGGCCAGCCAGTGCTGGTAGAGGAGGGGGCTCAATTGGTAGAGGTGCAGTACGACGTGTGGGAAAATCGCCTGTACCTCGTGCTGAAGTCAGCCGGCCATCACATCCCAATAAGGCGAGGTGCTTAATGCAACTACAACCTATAACTAACGGCGTTCCCAGCCCAATGGGGAGTGCTATGCGTAAAGCGCTCCTCCTTGGGCAAGAGGACGCAGCCGAGCTCTGGCTGGTGCGTCACGCAGAGCCCGACCGGAGCCAAGCGGACCCTGACGCGCTATCGTCCGATCCTCCTCTCAGTGAACTTGGCATTTACCAGGCCTTTCGCCTCGCCGAGCGGGTCAAGAACAGTGAAATAACGGCAGTGTACTCCAGCCCTTACCGCCGCACAATGGAGACCGCAAATATCATCGCTAATAGCTGCGGCCTCCCGGTAACCACATTGGCCGATGTCAGTGAGATCCAGCTCTATGCTCATAGACCCCCGGATTCAATAGTCTCAGTCTTAAAACAGACGATGGCTAAATATCGAGATGAGATAGAGCACGCATTTATGGAAACGGGAAGATGGACGGCGTTCCCCTTCTGTGAGACAGGCTTGGAGTTCCGCAGGAGAATAACAGGGGCTATAGAGGAGCTAGTTCGGCATCACTTGAGCCAACGGGTGGTGCTGGTTACCCACAACCCTGTGATTAACGGCTACCTGGCTCAC
>JAENIT010000087.1 GCA_016844365.1 Dehalococcoidia bacterium | reverse complement strand
GTGATAACCTCTTTCTCCAGGTCTTTTAGCAGGTTCATGGCGATATAGAGGAAGTTGCCTGAGCCGCAGGCGGGGTCAAGGACTCTGACCGCGCTGAGCTTTTCTAAGAAGTCTAGCAGCAGCCTGCGCATCTGCTGCCGCTGGCGGGTCGTTGCCCTGCCGTTGCCCGCCGCGATCCGCTCCGCCAACTCTCCCACCTTCTGACGGATCTCCTCCCATTCCCGGCGCAGCGGCGCCATAAGCACCGGCTCGACGATAGCCCGAATATCGTCCGGGTGGGTGTAGTGCGCTCCAATCTGGGAGCGTTTGGAGGGGTCCAGGGAGCGCTCGAACAGTGTGCCGAAGATCGCCGGCTCCACTTGGCTCCAATCGAAACGTCCGGCGTCTCGCACTACCGCCAGTTCCGACGGCGTCAGTTCCAGTACCTCCGCGTCGGAGAAGAGGTTGCCGTTAAAGTAGGGGATGTCCTCTAGGAGCGAGGTGCCACCCGTGCTCATCGCCTGAAAAAGCTCCTGGATGTAGCGCATGAACTCCTGAGGCCGGCTTGCGGTCCTCTCCACGATCCTGGCGAAGTGCGATTTAGGTAGCAAGCCCACATCCTCCGCAAAGAGACAGAAGATGATCTTAGTGAGGAAGTGGGCCGCTCGCTGTGCCTCGATCCCCCGGTTGCGGAGCATATCGGCCAGGCGAGCGAACTGGGCGGCGGCTTGCTCGGTGAGACCTAAGGTGGACTGGCCGGGCCGGAGCGCGTCGGGTTCGAAGAACACCTTCCGGAGAATATCCAGGGTTGCCGAGCCGGTGAGGTCAGTGGTGGTAAAGCGGTGAACCTGGGTAATGGTGTTGGTGAAGTTGGTGTGTACCTCAAAGCGGTCCAGGTCGCATACCAGGAGGATGGGAGGGTTCTCTAAGTCCTCACGATACTGGAGGAGTTGCTGGTAGGCGGCGTTCAGGCTGGCGTGACGGCCTTTGTATTCCCACGCGAAGAATCCCCGTTTCCAGACATCGGCAAAGCCATCGCCGCCAGAGGACTTCTTCGCTCCCTTCTCAAACGTGAAGGAAGACCCGTCAGCATCCATTTCGGCTGGCGTGGGATGTTCCAGCAATCGACACAAGTCTAAGAAGTGCTCCTGGGCTGCGGAGCGCTCCTTCAGGTTGGCTCTCGACCACTTGGCGACGAATTCGTGGGGAAGCATTATTCCGTGATTTCCTATGCACACCATTGCAACGTATTGTCGCCTATCGGCTTGGCTTAAGCGCCAAAGTATAGAACATGGCGATGACTTCTTAAGAGAGGTGAACCACCATGAACCTGCCACAAATATAGCCCTTGCCGACAAAGGGGTCAATACCTGGACCACATAGCAATGCCCCTCACCACCTGGTGAGGAGCATACGACTTTTGTGCTTGGTGGAGACGGGGGGGAGTTGAACCCCCCGTCCGAAGCAAGCGGCCCCAGGATATGCTACAGGCTTAGTCGGCGCTTTGGTTCTCGCATCCTCCCACCTCGTCCGACGGAGTTAGGCGGATGCCAGCCGATTAGTCTTAGGCCTCTGATATCGGCGTCCATGAGGCAGCACCTCGACATTGCAGCGCCCACTCCTAGCCCATCGAGGAGAGGCCAGGGTGAACGTAGCCGCCCTTAGGCGGCTAGAGCGACTTCGCGTTCGCCAGTTACTTTTTTTGCCACCTGTTTAACGAGGTCGATGGCACCTCGGCCTGCAATCCTGACGCGACCTCCCCCGTCGAACCCAAACGTCCCCAGGTGACACCAAGATGTGATCTCCTCTATCATTATAGCACAACCGTTTGGCTGTGTGTTAGTACTTGGATGAGGCCACCTCTTCCATCTTGCCAGTGACTAGGAATATGACCCGTTCGGCGATGTTGGTGGCCCGGTCCGCTATGCGTTCCAGGTTGTGGGCTACCCAAAGGAGGTACGTTGCCCTCTGGATGGTCCTTGGGTCCTGAATCATGAACAACAGAAGCTCTCTGTATACCTGATCGTATAGGGCGTCTACCTCGTCATCGTCCTTACACACCTGAGTGGCGGCAACCATATCTCGATTTACTAAGGCGTCCAGGCTCCGCCGCAGCATATCGGTCGCCCTCTCCGCCATCCGAGGAATATCGATAAGAGGTTTAAGGGGCGGCTCCTCCCCCATCATCACGCTTATTTTGCCAATGCCTTCGGCATAGTCGCCCATGCGTTCCAGCTCAACGATGATGTTCAAAATAGCTATGATGACCCTTAGATCACGAGCCACCGGCTCCTGTGTGGCTAAGATTTCAATACATAGCTCTTCTATGTCAAAGCGTTTCTGGTTTACTAACACGTCCTCATCTATCACCTTTTGGGACAGCTCCAGGTCTCGTCGCTTTAGGGCGTCTATAGAGCTTCCAATTGCTTTCTCCACCATTCTTCCCAAGGCCAAAAGGTCTTCTTGTAGTATCTGTAGATGTCGGTCAAGAGCAGCTCGTGGTGTCATTGCCCGTCTCCTTCCCATTAGCCAAACCGTCCTGTTATATAGGCCTCTGTTCTCTCGTCTTTAGGATTAGTGAATATCCGTCGAGTCTCGTCGAATTCAATTAGTTCTCCTGCCCTGTCCTCAGCCATCATGAGGAATCCCGTGTAGTCTGACACGCGGGATGCTTGCTGCATATTGTGTGTCACTATGATTATAGTATAGTTCTCTCGTAATTCACGAATGAGGTCCTCGATCTTTCCCGTTGCTACGGGGTCCAGGGCTGAGCATGGCTCATCCATTAGGAGCACTTCAGGCTCTACCGCCAGGGCTCGTGCGATACATAATCGCTGCTGCTGGCCTCCAGAGAGCTCCAGAGCGTTGTCTTTCAAGCGGTCCTTCACCTCGTCCCAAAGCGCTGCCTGCCGAAGGGCTTGTTCCACCAAATCGTTTAAAGGCCCTCTATAGCCATTGATCTGAGGGCCAAAGGCTACGTTGTCATATATTGACTTTGGAAAGGGGTTGGGCTTTTGGAAGACCATGCCGATACGGAAACGGATATCAATAGGATCTACACCCTCTCCATAGATGTTCTCACCGTTAAACGTAACCTTGCCCTCGATGCGCACTCCCCTGGTCAGGTCGTTCATTCGATTGAAGCAGCGAAGCAACGTGCTCTTGCCGCACCCGGAAGGGCCGATAAGGGCCTGTACCCTATAGCGGTGGACGGCAAGGTTGATATTACGGAGGGCCTGGAATTGTCCGTAGTAAAAGTTGAGGTGGGCCACCTCCAGTACAGTATCTTGTTGTGTGGCCTGTGGGGTAGGAGTTTCTTCAGAGATCACCATTGTCGCTTCCCTTGATATTTGTTTCTCAGCAGGATCGCTGCGGCATTTACGGTTAGTAGCACCACCAGCAATACTATTATACCCGCTGCGGCCCGTTCGTGAAACCCCGCCTGAGGACGGGAGACCCAATTGAAGATCTGAATTGGCAGCACGGTAAACGGCGAAAGTAAGCTATCCGGCAAGAAAGCGATGAACGTGAGAGCGCCGATGGTGATGAGAGGAGCAGTCTCGCCTATGGCCCGGGAAAGAGCCAGGATGGTGCCTGTTAGGATGCTTGAGAAGGCCGAAGGAAGGACTATGTGTCGTACCACCTGCCATTGGGTAGCGCCTAGAGCATAAGCTGCTTCTCGCAGAGAGGGGGGGACCGCGCGAATGGCCTCCTGAGCGGATATGATGATGATGGGGAGCACCAGCAAGGCCATGGTCAAAGAGCCAGCCAGAACACTCCGCTCCAGGTTAAGAGCGCGCACAAACAGCCCCAATCCCAGCAACCCATACACAATAGAGGGGACCCCGGCCAAGTTCCCAATATTGATTTGGATCACGATGCTCAGCCAGTTCTTTCGAGCATACTCCTCCAGGTATATAGCAGCACCAACGCCGAGAGGAAATGCGAACAGAGCGGTGAGGGCAAGAATGCATACGCTACCGACTAGAGCTGACAAGATGCCTGCTCGCTCTGGAAAACGGGACGGGTAGCTTGTAAGAAAACTCCAATTGACGGATGGCCAGCCTCGGATGAAGACGTCGATGAGCAGTATCCCCAGTACCGCTATTCCTATCACCGTGGCTAGGAGACATAGCCACGAAAACAACAGACCGAGGCGTTTTCGGTGTGCCAGATTGGCGGCTCGAAAAGAACTCTGGGCGCTCATTCGTACTGCTCCCGGAACCTTCTTAACACCTGCTGGCTTATGATATTGAGAACAAGGGTCATTAAGAACAGGACAGTCCCCACGGCGAAGATGGTCCTGTACTCCAGTGTCCCATGAGGCGTGTCCCCCAAGCTGACCTGCACAATGTAAGCAGTCATAGTCTCGATGGACTCCAGGGGATTTAGGGTGAGCCTTGGTTGTTGCCCCGCAGCTATGGCCACGATCATCGTCTCCCCAATGGCCCTGGAGATGGCAAGGATGAAGGAGGCGGCGATCCCGGAGGCGGCGCCATGGGTGTTGCTCCCAAGGCGTAGGCTCCCTCCCGCAGGGAGCGAGGCACTGCGTTCATGGCGTCCTCGCTAAGGGATGAGACCAGGGGTATTATCATTACACCCATGACCAAAGAGGCGCTCAAGCCGTTGAAAACCTCGGTTTGAGGGAGCACTTTTTGTATGAGAGGAGTCACAAAGAGCAGGGCAAAGTAGCCGTACACCACGGTGGGAATACCGGCCAATATCTCTAAGACGGGCTTAAGGATGCTTCGGGCCTGGGTAGAGGCGTACTCGCTTAGGTATATGGCGGCGAGAAGTCCAATAGGCAAAGCAACCAACATCGCTCCGCCCGCTACGAGCAGGGTCCCGGTTACCAGGGGGAGGATGCCGAAGTGCTTGTTAGTAAAGAGAGGTGTCCACTGGGTGTCTGTCAGAAATTGGAGGAGAGGCACCTCTTGGAAAAACAGTAGGGTCTCAAAGCCAAGGACGAGTATTATGCCAAAGGTGGTGAAGAGAGAAACGGCGGCGGATAAGAGGAGACCCCGCTCTATTACCCATTCCCTCGCTCTGGACAGGAGGGGCCGAGAACGGCTCCTCCTGCCCCAATCTGAAATTGACGTCGCTTTGTTCGCCATCGTATCTACTTGAAGACCTGCTCTAGGGGTGTCTTGGCGTTGACACCAGCTCCGTAGGCAGTACCGCTAACTCCCCCGTCAAATCTAGCCAGGGCAGTATCGTATATCTTGCTCGCCAGGGGCACATACCCTACATCCTTAACCAGGGTTGAAGCGTTCTTGAGGAAGAACCCCACGAACTCTTTGACTTCCGCCCGCTGGGCAGCGACGGTCTGCACGTAGATGAAGATGGGTCGCGCCAGGTAGTAGCTGAAATCTTGTATGTTCTGGTCATTGGGGGCGAGGCATTTTCCGTCCCCCTTTTCATCTATCGATACCAGCTTCAGTTTGCTCTTGTTCTCCACATAGTAAGCGTACCCAAAGTAGCCCAGAGAATTTCGGTCTCCGGATATCCCCTGCACCAGGATGTTGTCGTCTTCGCTGGGGGTGAAGTCGCCGCGGCTGGCCTTCTCTTTACCGTTAATAGCGGCAGTGAAGTAGTCGAAGGTGCCGGAGTCGGTCCCAGGGCCGTACAGTTTTACGGGTTGATTGGGCCACTCAGGGCGTATCTGGTTCCAGGTTGTAATCTTCCCCTGGGCCTCGGGCTCCCAGAGCTTCTTCAGGTCGGCCTTGGTCATGCAGGTTACGAAGGTGTTCTGGGGGTTGACCATGACCGATAGGCCGTCGTAGGCCACTGGGATCTCTATGTATTGGATGCCGTTCTTGGCGCACTCCGCTATCTCCGCCTGGCTGATGGATCTGGAGGCATTGCTAATGTCTGTCTCACCAGCGCAGAACTTCTTGAAACCCCCACCGGTGCCTGATATGCCAACTGTAACTTTTACTTGCCGGTGGACCTTTTGGAACTCCTCGGCCACAGCCTCACTGATGGGGAACACCGTGCTAGAGCCGTC
>JAENIT010000086.1:7548-12066 GCA_016844365.1 Dehalococcoidia bacterium | reverse complement strand
AGGAGCAGTTTGTTCCCAGCGATGCCCTGGATCTTCGACGCAGCTCTGGAGGCCGGGGCCCTGGGCGTCTTTCTGTCCGGGGGGGGGCCTACAGTTTTGGCCCTCACTCTTTGGGAGGAGAATGAGATAGGCAGGGCCATGAAGGATGCCGCCCTGGAAGAGGGCGTTAATGGTGAGTGTGTGGTGAGCCAAATGACATCGACGGGGGCCTATGTTGAGTAACTCTCACTCGCGCCAGCCCCGATCTTGGGAAATTGGGAACTTTTTCTCAGATTAGCAGTATCTTCTGTGCAGCCTTTGGCTGCCCTAATAAGTGATCACTGAAGTGACAGTAATCGTCCAAAAATATGGCGGAAGCTCCCTAGCCACGGCGGAACACATCAAGAACGTGGCCCGCCGTATCGCGAGGGTTGTGGACAGGGGCGCTCAGGTAGTGGTTGTGGTCTCGGCTATGGGGGACACGACAGACCACCTTATCGATCTATCACGGCAAATCTCCGTAAACCCGGACGCTCGGGAGATGGACCTCCTGTTGTCCACTGGGGAAACGGTGTCGGTCACCCTAATGGCCATGGCCCTTAGGGAGATGGGTTATCAGGCGATAAGTCTCACCGGCGCTCAGGCGGGCATTCAGACCACCTCGGTCTTCAGCAAGGCCCACATCCTGGGGGTGAACCCGGAGCGGGTGATGAGAGAGCTGGAGCAGGGCAAGATCGTCATCGTGGCTGGCTTCCAGGGCATCTCTGAGGATTTGGACATAACCACCCTGGGTCGAGGCGGCTCCGATACCACCGCCGTGGCCCTGGCCGCGGCGCTGAAGGTGGAGCAGTGCGAGATCTATACCGATGTGGAGGGGGTCTTTACTGCGGACCCCAGGGTTGTGCCAGAAGCTCGGAGGCTAAAGGAGATAGACTACAACGAGATGCTGGAGTTGGCCAGCCTGGGGGCCAGGGTCATGCACAATCGGGCTGTGGAACTGGCCGCCGTCTATGGAATACCTGTCCTGGTGGCCTCTAGCTTTGTGGACAAGCCAGGGACTCTAATTCATGGAGATATACCTATGGAAGTGCGGGAGGTCAGAAATAAGGTCAGCGGTATTGCTCACGACAGGGACGTGGCCAAGATCACAGTCGTGGGAGTCCCGGACCGGCCGGGGGTGGCCGCCTCTCTCTTTGAGCCCTTAGCCCAGAGCGGCCTCAGTGTTGATACCATCGTCCAGAACGCCGGCCTCGACAACCACGCCGACCTGACCTTCACGGTATCCAAGGGCGATCTCGGTAGAGCCATGGCCCTAGTGGAAAACATCGCCAAGGATATAGGCGCAAGGGGCTGCGTCAGCGCACCCGGCCTAGCAAAGGTGAGCATCGTTGGCACCGGCATCCAGAACGCGCCCGGCTACGCTGCCCGGATGTTCCGCACCCTATCCGATGCCGGCATCAACATCGAGATGATAACAACCTCGGAGATCCGCATCACCTGCGTTGTCAGTGAAGCCAGGGTAGAGGACGCAGTCCGGGCCCTCCATCGGGCCTTTGAGCTTGAGAAGGGAGAGTAAAGAATATGCAGATGCAGTTCACCGCCGTTTACCAAAAGCGCGGCCGCTGGTACGTAGCTTATGTGGAAGAGATACCAGGTGTGAACACCCAGGGAAGGACCCTTAAAGAAGCGAAAGAGAACTTGAAAGAGGCACTCAAGCTTATTATAGAGGCGAACCGAGAGTTGGCCTCAAGTAGTCAGGATGGCGATGTAATTCGCGAGCCTCTCTCCTTGGAGATATAGGATTCCTGCATGAGGCGTCTCGACCTGATGAGGCATCTTTTCGATCAAGGGTGCCAGGTACGCAGGGAGGGAGCAAAACATACTATAATTTATAATCCAGATACCAACAGTACCACAGCCGTCCCAAGACACCGAGAAATTAATGACTTCTTGGCTAGGAAAATCTGCCGAGATCTAGGGGTGCGGGAGCCGCTCTAGAAGAGGTGGAGTAGAAATAAGGAGAACCAAGCATGGGTCTAACTAGACTGTCTATAACCCGTCCCCTGGCGATGCTCATGTTCATCCTGACCCTGGTGATTATGGGCTGGGTGGCCCGCTCCCTGATGCGTGTCGACCGCTTCCCCAATATAAGCTTCCCCTTTGTGAGCGTCTCTGTGGGCTACCCCGGAGCTTCGCCGGACGATGTGGAGAGGCTGGTTACGCAACCGATCGAAAACTCCCTTAGTGGCATCACCGGCATCTCCAGCATCAGCTCCACCTCACGGGAGTCGCAGGCTTCCATATTCCTCCAGTTGGTGGAGGGTGCCGACGCCGATCGGGCGGCCATAGACGTGGCGCGAAAGGTAGCGTCCGTTCGCTCCCAGTTGCCCCAAGATATTGGCGAGCCCAGTGTGAACAAAGCTGATCCCAACTCCTTTCCTATCATTAACATAGCTCTGGTGGGGGAGCGGCCCCCGGAAGAGCTGTTCCAACTAGCGAACGATATCATCCAGCCCAAGCTCCAATCCTTAGTTGGGGTCGCAGACGTTAACGTGTCGGGAGGCCTGGAGCAAGAAGTGCAGGTGCAGGTAGATTACTCCAAGCTCGGCGCTTACTCCATGACTCTGGAACAGGTGGTTAACGCTATCCGCCGAGAGAACGTTAACGCGCCTGCTGGCTCTCTGGACGAGGGCCGAGGCACGATCGCCGTCAGATCTGTGGGTTCTATTCAAAGCCCAGAGGAGCTGAACAACCTTATAGTAGCCTCTACGGCATCGGGTCCCATCTACCTCCGAAATGTTGCGAAGGTAGTAACCACCTACAAGAAACAGACTCGGCTCCAGCGCTTCAACGGGGTGGACAGCGTTGGGATGAGCATCACCAAGCAGTCGGATGCCAACACACTGGATGTGGCCGATTCAGTCCGAAGCACACTGGAGCAGTTGCGCGCCGCCATTCCCCAAGACGTTAAGCTCATCGTCACCAACGACAACTCTCGCTTTATCCGCCGCTCCCTCGATGCCGTACAGCGGGATCTAGTCCTCGCAATGTTCCTGACGTCGAGTGTCCTATTGCTCTTCCTCCATTCCTGGCGAAACACTGTAATCGTGGCTCTGGCCATCCCCACCTCCCTAATCTCCACTTTCCTGGTAATGTACGCCCTCGGTTTCAGCCTTAACCTGATGACCCTCATGGCCCTGGCCATGACTATAGGCATCCTGGTGGACGATTCCATAGTGGTCCTGGAGAATATCCATCGCCACTTTGCTATGGGGGAGACCCCGTGGGATGCCGCGCTCAAAGGAAGGAGCGAGATAGGTCTGGCTGCCATCGCCATTACCCTTACCGACATCGTGGTCTATCTACCCGTAGCCTTCATGCAAGGGAACATAGGACGGCTCTTTAGAGAGTACGGACTCACCATCGCGACCGCTACCCTCTTCTCTCTTTTTATCTCTTTTACCCTTACTCCCATGCTAGCCTCCCGATGGCTGAAGCGAGATGACGAGCAGGAGCACAAGGGCGGCCTCTTGAATCGGTTTTCCCGGGCTTGGGATAGGGGATTCGATCGAGTCCGGCTTGGTTACGGAGTCCTCATTGGCTGGAGCCTGGGCCATCGCCCCTTAATAGTGGCGTTTGGCGCGCTAGCGCTAGCGGGCAGCTTAGCTCTTATCCCTTTTCACATCGTAGGCACGGAGTACGCTCCACAGGAGGATGAAAGCCAGTTCTCAGTCTCACTACAGATGCCTCCTGGGACAGCTCTGGTGGCCACCGATGCCGCCGCTCGGGAGTTGGAGACCAAACTCTTGGAGATACCAGAGGTGGTGAATGTCTTCGCCTCAGTGGGAGGTCGGGGCGCATTCTCCGGCGGAAACAGCGCTAGCTTCTCTGTAGAGACTGTGGAAAAGAAACATAGAGACCGGTCTGTCTTTGACATCATGAACGATGTAAGGCGTTTGGGACGGTCTATCCCGGAGGCTTCGGCGCGGGCCTCGGTCTCCAGCCCTCTGGGAGGCGGCGGTGCCGGTATTCAGATTCGATTGCAGGGCGAAGACCTGGACACTCTTTACCAGCTAGCGCCCCAAGTGGAGGCCGTAGCCAAGGCTATCCCAGGGATCGCTGACGTTACCAGCTCCTTCGAGAGTTCTCAGCAGGAGGTCCGGTGGGTAGTGGACCGGGAGCAAGCCGCCGCTCTGGGGGTAACCGCGTCGTCGGTATCCTCGGCTCTCAGGACCGCAGTCCAGGGGGGTGTCGTATCCAAGCTAAGGAGACCAGGCGAGAAAGAACTGGATATAACAGTGGTAGGGCAGGGCGCAGAGCGCCAGAACCTAAGCACCATCGCATCGGTGCCCCTACTCTCCGGGCCAAACCGTACAGTGCGATTAGGACAGGTGGCGCGTCTTGAGTCGGGGACGAGCCCGATCCAGATAACCCGCACCGATCGCCAACGCACTATTTCCATAAGCGCAGCCGTCACCAGTCGTCCCATAGGGGACGTGGCCAGGGAGTTACGGCAGGCTCTTGTGAGTATACCAGTCC
>JAENIT010000086.1:3784-7522 GCA_016844365.1 Dehalococcoidia bacterium | reverse complement strand
TGGCTATCAGATCAACGTCCGGGGCCAAGTCCAGCAACTGGAGACCGCCTTTGCCGCCCTCACCGCAGCCCTCGCTCTTTCAGTGCTACTGATCTATATGCTTCTGGTGGCCCTGTACGAGTCCTGGTTTACTCCTTTAAGTATAATGTTCGCTCTTCCTTTGGCCCTTGTAGGGGCGTTCTTGGGCCTATACCTGACGGGCAACACCTTCAACATCTTTTCCATGATGGGCATAATTGCCCTTATGGGGCTGGTGGCCAAGAATTCCATACTGCTGATAGATTACACCAACACCCTTCGCGCTAGGGGGGTGGAGCGCTGGGAGGCCATGGTAGAGGCGGGGCGCACTCGCCTGCGGCCCATCCTGATGACCCAGGCTACCCTGATAGCCGCCATGACTCCCTTGGCCCTGAAGATAGAGGCGGGAGGAGAGTCCCGCTCGCCGATGGCTGTCGTTATCATCGGGGGCGTCATCTCATCGACGCTGCTGACCTTGGTGGTAGTCCCCGTGGTCTACACCCTCCTCGACGACCTCCAGATTCTAGTGGGGCGGCTACGGGCCGGGCAGCCCGCCTCAGGCGGAGCGGAGGCCATCGTTGCCCCTGCGGCCGTCATGAGCAATGGCAACGGCCTTCGGGCCCGTCTGGGGCGTGTGGTGTCGCTGCGGCGGGCTACGGAAGTGGAGAGAGTGGAGGAGTAGGCGTAGCTATGGCTAGGACAAAAAGCAAGGGCAGGCGTGCCTTTGATAGCTTTGTGGAGGCGGTCAAAGACATCCCCAAGGTGCAGCACGTGGTGGCTTACATCCAGGGCCAAGAGATCGACGTGCACACCTTCATTGAGGATCGGGATGTGGAGGTGTGTAGGCGCATCTCTGAGGTAGAACTGCAGATCATTCTAGCTAACTTGGATTTGGACCTGGACTTTCACGTCTGGTATCTTGACGGGAGGCCGCTGCACCAGGAAATATGCCCGCTGCCGGCTCTGGTCTTCTCACACACTAATTTAGCCGAGGCCTATTTCTACAGTGGGAACGCTAACTCCACATTGGGTTTGCACGAAAGTGCCGTCGAAGACTACAGTAAGAGTCTTAGGTTAAGGCATGGGTTGGGTGAGGCTTACAACAACCGGGGGAACGCTCACGTATGGCTTGGGGAGTACGAGAAGGCGATCCAGGACTATGAAAAGGCCTTCGCCTTGAAGACCAATTTAGAGGAAGTTGGCCATAACCGCAAGTTTATCAAGGAGATTCTAAGGCCCGCTGTTGCGGCTTCTTCGCAGCTTATTCCACTCAATCTGAAATACATCAAAGCCCTGAGCTAGCTTGCCCTAGTAAAGACCTTAAGAGTACCTAGGATATGCCAACCAAAGACGAACATATAAACCAAGCCCTTAGAAACGAGGCGCTGGCCGAGCGGCTGGATACCAGCCTCAATCCTACACAAGAGTGGCGGGTTACATTGTTATTTTACGCCGCCCTCCATTGGGTTGAGGCATACCTATCAGATATAGGGATAGGTGAACGAACTCATACTCAAAGACGAAAGCAAATCGCAGAACTTCCGCAACTCAGCGACCTCTACCACAACTATCACCAATTACAAAGAGAGAGTGAAAACGCCAGGTACGATTGTAAGGCTTTTGGGGAGCCAGACGTTCTTGGTATAAGGGATTCTCACTACCATCCTGTTAAACAGCACATCCAAACGCTTTTATAGGCACAGGCAGTCATTATATGTTCACTCATCTTCACGTTCACTCTGAATACTCCCTTCTGGATGGCATGTGCAAAATCAGGCCTATGGTGGAGCGGGCCAAAGAGCTGGGGATGGACGCCCTGGGCCTCACCGATCACGGCGCGATGCACGGGGTCATCCAGTTCTACCTGGCCTGCCGAGAGCTTGGAATAAATCCTATCGTAGGCGTGGAGGGCTACATGGCCCAGGCCGACCATCGGGGCAGGACGGCGGCGGAGCGGAACCCCTACCACATCGTCCTGCTGGCAAAGAGCGCCGTAGGCTACCGGAACCTGATCCAGTTGACCACCAAGGCTCACCTCGACGGCTTCTACTACAAGCCCAGGATGGACCATGCTCTCCTGGAGACTCACCACGAGGGCCTCATTGTCCTCTCCGGCTGCCCCAACGCCGAGGTGCCTCGGCTCATTGTGGAGGGCCGTGTTGATGAGGCCACGGTTACTGCCCAGTGGTACAAGGAGCTTTTCGGAGAGGACTACTACTTTGAACTCCAGGACCACGCGGTGCCAGACCTGAATGTCATTAACCCCCAGCTTATAACCATGAGCAAGGAGCTGGGAGTGCCGCTGGTAGCCACCAACGACACCCACTACATCCGCCAAGAGGACAGCTACGCCCACGACCTCCTGCTCTGCATCCAGACCAACTCCAATGTCCACGACGAGAAGCGGATGAAGTTCTCCGACGACTCCTTCTACTTGAAGAGCCAGGAGGAGATGGAGTCCCTGTTCCAGGACTACCCAGAGGCCATAGCCAACACCCAGCGCATAGCGGAAAAGTGCCACCTTGAGCTGGACCTGTCCTCCATGCACTTACCGGAGTACCCATCGCCAGATGGCCTCTCTGCGGATGAGTACCTGGCTAAGCTTTGTCGTGAGGGACTGCGAAAGCGGTTCGATAGGGTAACGCCCGATCTGGAGCGAAGGCTTGAGTATGAGCTTGACGTCATGCTTCTCCAACTACTTCCTGGTAGTGTGGGACTTCGTTTGTTTCACCAAGGAGCAGGGTATTTTATATGGGGTTCGGGGCAGCGCTGCGGCCAGTCTGGCCCTCTACTGCCTGGGGATCACGGCGGTAAACCCCCTGGAGTACAACCTGGTCTTCGAGCGGTTCTTAAACCTGGAACGCCACGAGATGCCCGATATAGACATGGACTTCGCCGATGACCGCCGGGACGAGGTCATCGCTTACGTGGCGCGAAAGTACGGCCACGATCGGGTGGCCCAGATCATCACCTTCGGCACCCTGGGAGCTAAGGCCGCCATCAGGGACGTGGGGCGAGCCCTGGGCATGCCCTACGGCGATGTGGACAGGGTAGCTCGATTGGTTCCCACTGCTCTCCACATGACCATCGACAGGGCTATGGAGGAGAGTTCGGAGCTGGCCCAGCTATACCGTCAGGACGATGCGGTGCGAATGCTCGCGGACAATGCCAGACAATTGGAAGGGATCGCCCGTCACGCCAGCACTCACGCCGCCGGTGTAGTCATATCTAAAGATCCCCTTACTGACTTAGTCCCCTTGCAGCGGCCTTCTTCCCAGAGCCGGGGGGCTGAGGCCGGAGATCGCCAGATGGCCTACACTACCCAGTTCGCCATGGATGAGATCGCCACAATAGGCCTTCTGAAGATGGACTTCCTGGGGCTTGTCAACATTACCGTCCTAGGTAAGGCCAGGGACCTCATCGCTCGCACCCGTGGAATAGAGATAGACCTGCTGGGAATTCCCCTGGACGACAAGGCCACCTTCGATCTCCTGTCATCAGGAGAGACCACGGGGGTATTCCAATTGGAGAGCGCGGGGATGCGCCGCTACGTCCAGGAGCTCAAGCCCAACTCCCTCAACGATGTTTCCGCAATGGTGGCTTTGTATCGCCCCGGGCCCATGCAGCACATCCCCACCTTTATCAGGGCCAAGCACGGCTTGGAGCCGGTACGATTCCCCCATGCGGCCCTTGAGTCGATCTTACAGGACACCTATGGTG
>JAENIT010000086.1:0-3774 GCA_016844365.1 Dehalococcoidia bacterium | reverse complement strand
TGCTCATAGCGCAGGCCTTCGCCAGTTACTCCCTTGGCCAGGCCGACGTTATGCGCAAGGCTATGGGAAAGAAGATCACTGAGATCATGCGAGCTGAGCGAGAGGGGTTTGTAAGCGGCGCTATAAGCAAGGGGTTCTCTCCGAAGGTGGCCGAAGAGGTCTTCGACCTCATTGAGCCCTTCGCGGGGTACGCCTTTAACCGGGCTCACGCGGTGAGCTACGCGCTGATTGCCTATCAGACCGCGTACCTCAAGGCCCACTTCACCGAAGAATACATGGCATCGCTGTTAACCTGCTTTATGGACACGCCGGACAAGATCGCGGCATCAGTGGCCGAGTGCCAGAGGATGGGGGTCCCAGTTCTACCGCCGGACGTGAACCGGAGCAGTTTGGACTTCACCGTGGAGAAGCAAGAGGATGGCGTAAAGGCTATCCGATTTGGACTTACGGCCATCAAGAACGTCGGCTCATCCCCGAAGGAGAGTTCGGGAACCTCCAGGACTTCTGCCGGCGAGTCGACATGAAGAGCCTGAACCGGCGGGCACTGGAGAGCATGATCAAGGTGGGAGCCCTCGACAGGTTGGGGAGTCGAGGCGCTCTGCTGGCGAGCGTAGAGCGCATACTGGCTGCCGCCCAGAGAGAGCAGAAGCTGAAGGAGTCCGGGCAGGCCACAATGTTCGACCTGTGGGGTGAGAGCGTGCCGGTGCCCATGCCCGCCTTCGAGCTGCCCGATGGGGACGTGCCAGCTAAAGAGAAATTAACCTGGGAGAAAGAACTGCTGGGGGTGTATCTATCCCAACACCCTTTCGCAGCGGTGGCCCAGAGAGCGGTCCAAGGAACCACCGCTCTCTGCGGCCAGGTAAATGAAGAGCTAGTGGGACAGACGGTTATAGTGGCGGGAATGGTATCTTCGGCGCGCCAGCTCGTTACCAAGAGCCAGCGCTCCTTCATGTCTGCAGTCCTTGAGGACCTGGTAGGATCCCTGGAAGTCACAGTGTGGCCCGAGGTGTACGAGAAGACCAGGGAGATATGGACCGCAGGGCAAATCGTACTGGTGAGAGGAAAGGTTACTGTTAGGGATGGCAACGTCCAACTAGTATGCGACAGCGCGCAGGCCTATCAGGAAGTGGAGGAGACAGACCAGGAATATCCCAGCGATGAGGTTACATCTGCGCCCGGCGCAAGGTATGCTGAGGCACAAAGTCGCCAGCTCACTTCCCAGGAGAGGACGGATATATCTTCAAACTACAAGACGGCGGTAAACGCCCTGGTCATAAGCATCCAGGAGACCGACGATATGGGCTCCGACCTGGCCCGCTTGCGAGAAGTAGAGTCCGCCTTGTCCAGGCATCCGGGGGTGGCCCCGGTGGTTCTTGAGGTAACGGATAGGGATGGGGTTACCCATCGGCTGGCCTTTGAGAATATGGCCGTCCGCTGCGAGTCCACCCTGATTCAGGAACTGTCGGTATTGGTGGGATCCGACAATCTGAGGTTGGTCGATACCAATGGCCACGAACTCACCAAGGATTTGAAGGCCAGCAAGGCTGGGATAGGTTAACCACCGCCTGTGAAGTGGGTTTCGGTCCTTCCTAGCTCAGAGTGAACTTTACTCGTCAGATGATGGAGGAACATAGGGCTGTGTTATTTTTTGCAAAGTTTCCAGCATTGAGAGTAATCTCGGTAGTTTTAATCCCACTGGCGCTCATATCCCTTTCCTGTAGCCCAGGAGCTACCTCCCGTTCCGTACCCAACCCCGGTATTGAAGGAGGCTCCTCGGCCAAGGTCGTAGATAGCTCCGATGAGGTGCCAGTCTTCCCCGGGGCCGTGGAGCAAGGGGAGACCCAGTTGGAGTGGGGGATCCAGCCTCCCCTGGCTCATACATCGTACAAGACGGTCTCGTGGCGCTATTTTAATGTCAAGGGGCCCAAGGAGACCCTGGTCAACTACTACCAGGGTGAGATGGGTAAGGCCGACCTGGGATGGACCCAGGCGGCGTGGGGCAACATCGGGGATAAGATTAGCTGGGGCATATACACCAAGAAGAGCGGAGAAACGGCGGCGTGGGTTGTGCTGAACTCTAAGGAGGATGGCAGCACCCTAGTGGCTGTGGGCTTAGGCAAGGGCAAGATCGCCGGCTAACATCGCTAAACATTCGCAAAGAGGCTCCCTTGGAGATTTGACAAGCGGAGCAGTGGAATCGTAGCATGAGTTCTGAAGTTTTACCTGAGGAATAGCCCGATGCGTGTAGCCTTTCTCGACCCACTGGAGGATCGTCTGCGGGACTTCCCTGCCGAGTATTTCCCCACCCCTGAATATGAAGTCCTGCTCTCTCCTGGTACAGGCAAACTACCGGACGGCTTTGAGACCGCGGAGGCTGCGATCTGGTGGGACACTCGTCTGGATCGCGCGCTCATTGAGCGTATGCCCAACCTGAAGTTCCTGCAGCGCATCGGCTGGTTCCGCGCCAAGGGCAATGCCACTGCCGCGCTGGAGCGGGACATCCCGGTAGCGGTCACACCTTTCGGCGTCTCCGACCGGGTGGCGCAGCACGCCTTTACCCTCACTCTGAACCTGGTGCGACAAATGCCGGTCGCCCTTGAGGCGCTCCAGGAAGGCACTAACCCTGACCACCTGCGGGAAGAAGAACAGATTGGGCCAACTTTGACTGTCAACTGGGCGCGCATTCCCAACATCGGCAGCCTGAACGACAAGACCATTGGCATTCTGGGATTTGGGGAGATCGGGTCCTGCTACGCTCGACTCGTGACACCCTTCTGCGCCCGGGTGCTGGCTAACCGCCGCCGTCCTCTGACCAGGGAACAGGAGCGCTTCTACGGCGTGGAGTACACCCTCAGCGTGGACGAGGTGATGAGCACGTCCGATGTCGTGTTGACCCAAGTTCCCTATAATTCAGAGAACCATCACATGCTCAAAGAGCGCGAGCTCAGGATGATGAAGCCGACTGCCTACTTCGTGAACTGCGGCAGGGCGAATACGGTGGACGAACAGGCGCTTTATCGCGTGTTAAAGGAAAAGAGCATCGCGGGGGCGGGTCTGGACGTGTTCTCCGTGGAACCGTTGCCCTTCAGCCACCCGCTGCGCGGGCTGCCGAACGTTATCCTGACGCCCCATACGGCGGGAGGGGTGGCGGGTTGGACTGACACCTTCGCCCGCATCCGAGAGAACCTGGAGCGGGTCAAGGCAGGTCGACCGGTCATCCTGCCGATGGGGAGGAACGACCCCCAACCGGAGTAGAAAAGATCGCATGATGACCATGCAGGCAGGAGGCCGAGGTGTCTCAGCAACCAACGCTATCTAGAAGGCCAAGACAGCCCTATTTGATCACCGTCATCGTTGTCAGCTTCTTGCTCCTTTTTGGCTCGGGGGCGGTGATTGGTAACCTGATAGCGGGAGAGACCGGCGCTCAGATTGGCGCTGTGGCTTTGGGCGTATTATCCCGGATGCTGCCCTACGGAAGGTGGCTGGATCGGCTGTTCCCCCCAGAGGTCGATAGAGGAAATCAAGAGGTACGGAGTTAACTTGTGAGCAGAAATAGAGGTAACCGCAGAGAACAGCGGCGGCAGGTCCGAGAATCCCGGCGGGTGGATGCATCCAGAAGAGATAAGAAGGGCCGGCTTCAAACCGGGCTTCTCTGGGGTCTTATAATAGGCGTAGTGGCTATAGGTATTGGCGCTTTGATCTTCGTCTCCATTAAGGGCACAGTGGAAGAAGGAGTTGGACGCCAGGTAATTCTGGAAGCTCCGAGCCATGTGG
>JAENIT010000085.1 GCA_016844365.1 Dehalococcoidia bacterium | reverse complement strand
GGACACAGCGGGCGCACAGGATGCATTCGTTGAAGTCCAGCTCGATGAAGGGGTTCTTTCGGGCGATGGGTAGCTCTACGTGCTCTGGCCCGTACCAGCTATGGGCCTCCTGGTAGTAGCGGGCGGGGTACTTGTGCATCTCCAGCTCTTCCGAGGTGCTCTGGAACTCGCACCGCTTGTTCTTGGCGCAGGTGAGGCAGCGGTAGGTGACCACTGCGTCCCGGAGGCAGATGCCGTCCATGCCGCAGTGCTCCTGGCGATGGCAGGAGAGGCAGCGATCGGGGTGGTCCGCCAAGATGAGGCTCATGACCCCCCGCTGCATCTCCAGAGTCTCGGGGGCTTTGGTATGCACCACCATCCCCTCCTGAACGACGGTGGTGCAGGAGGTGGGAAGCCCCCTCATCCCCTCGATCTGCACCACGCAGACCCGGCACCCGGCGAAGGTGGTGAGCCCCTCGTAGTAGCACAGGTGGGGGATGCGGATACCGGCACGCTCTGCGGCCAGAAGGACGGGTATCCCCTTCTCCGCCTGGATGGGCGTGCCGTCTATAGTTATGGTTACCGTCTCTTTAACTTTGGGCAAAGCTGTCACCTCTTGCGTGTAGCCCTGGGACGGGCTCCGTTCTCTTTTCAATAAATAGGGGCAATAACTAGTTTATCGTACTTAGAAGCCTTGAAAATATCAAATTGACCGCGCCATCCCCAGGCGCGGTGGACTTCCGCCCGCCCTGGGACGTATAATCAGTGGTGGCTAAGGCCACCACATCGGCAGCGGGGTGTAGCGCAGTTGGTTAGCGCGCCGCGTTCGGGACGCGGAGGTCGGCGGTTCGAGTCCGCCCACCCCGACTTTTACTTCCCTGTGAAAGCTCCCCTGGGCGTGCCTACGATCTCAGCCACGAAGTCGAGGTGGCCCAGTTGGATGTCCAGGATGAGTTGCGACCTGAGAGCTACCACATCATCGTCCGCCGAGGCGTGATCGGCGTCCTCGGGAGTCTCCCAGATGGTGAATCTCCCCATGTCCCCAGACTCATCGGATACGGCAAAGTGCAGGGTCATCACAAACCCCTTCTTCTTGGATAAGATATCCTCCAATCGCTCCAGTATTCTATCGATATCTCTCCTGCTGCCAGGAGTGGGCCTAAAGGTGCTCAATCGTATCCAGGGCATCTCGACCTCCTTTTTTTGTTCAGCTACTGATTTATTATGATCGATATTAACCGTTTCCCTGTCTCCATAGCTCCCTGCGCTTCTCCACCGATAGCGAAGACAGGGGCGCTCCCTGAGCCTCTGCCAGCTTTTCCACCTGCTGGAACCGTCGGTAGAAGGCCGAGTTCGACTCCCGCAGGGCTGACTCTGCATCCACTTCCAAGCCCTGAGCTAGGGCCACCAGACGAAAGAGGACGTCTCCGAGAAAGCCCTCCCGCTCCTCGGCGCTGCGCCTCTCCAGGGCCTCCTCCAGGGCGCTTACCTCATCCCCATCGCCAATGCCCTGGAGCGCTTCACCCTGGAGGCCCATACTGACGGCTCTGCTAATGACCTCCCTGCTGTAGGCCAGGGCCGGCATCGCCTTGGACACGCCCTCAAGAATCGATTGCCCCTTGCCGCGTTCCTGCTCTTTGAAGCTCTCCCAGTTCGCCACTACCTCTTCGGCATGGGTGAGTTTCAGGTCGCCGAAGACGTGGGGATGTCGACGCACCAGCTTCTGGGATATGCCCCGCGCCACGTCGTGGATGGTGAACTCCCCCGCCTCCGAGGCCAGTTGAACGTGCATAAGGATGTTCAGGAGCAAGTCCCCCAGTTCGCCAGCCAACGTATAGGTGTCCCCAGAATCCAGGGCCTCCAGGGCCTCGTAAGCCTCTTCCAGGAGGTAGGGTCTCAGGGAGCTATGGCTCTGAGCTCGATCCCAGGGGCAGCCATCGGGCTCCCGCAACCGGGCGATTATGGCCGACAGCCCGTCCAAGGTCGAGAGGTTCTGCTCCAGCGGTAAAGGCGGCACGTACAGGCAGGAGAGGTGGTCCCATCCGCCTAAGTCCGCCTCAGGCGGATGGTCTATGGAGCCGAGGGGCATGGGGCGCAGCCGCTCCAACTCCGGGATCCCAGCAGCCGATACCTGAGTTACCACATGGTCTGGAGGGTAAAGCTCAAGGAGGCTAAGTTTGAGATCCGAGGCCATCGCCCTGCTGTACACTTGCCCTATCAGAGCGGGGAGGGATGGGTCTACCCTGGGCGTGAAGGAGTCCACTACCTGAAGCCCCGTCGCCAGGGCGTCGATGCCCAGGGCGGCGAGGGTCGGCTCCAGGTAACTGAGACCCGATACGATCCGCAAGGGCATACCCTCGGCCTTGCTGCGCTCCATCAGACTGATCACTGTGGCTTCCCCCACCAGAGGGTGGCCTGGCACGCAGTATACGGCTCCCTCAGGCCGAGATGCCAGATCCATAATCCTGTTCACGATGGCCTCGTAGACCGCCTGGAAGCTGGAGCCCTCCTCGTACATACTGTCGAAGCTGTGAATCTCAAGGTGTTTGGGCATGTGGGCGACAGTAGGGTGCTGCGCGGTCCTGAGATAAACCTCCGTGGCTTGCTCCAGGGCTTCTTTGGCCTCCAGGGTGACTTGCCCCCAAGAGCCGGGCCCCAGCCCTATTATCGTTAGTCTCATAAGCCCCTCCTCTGGATAAACATCTATATGATACCAGAGGCTAGACTTCCTTGACAGGGGGCGCGCCCTAACTTAGTATCCCTCTGAGGCGCTTTTTTAAATGATGACTTCGCGAGAGATCGGCTCCCGGCTGTCTGGGCTACTGTTTGTGGTAACTGTGCCAGTCTTTCTCATCGCCACAAACGTCTCGTGGGCCTTCCACGAGACGCGGCTGTACCAGTACGGCTTCGATAAGTACGAGATACCCCAGGTCACCGGCCTGGTCAGAGAGGAGCTAGTCAGAGCCGCCAGTGAGCTAGTAACCTACTTCGACTCAGGCCAGGAGCTCATAGATGTCCATGTCTCAAAAGGTGGTGAGACCATCGCCCTCTTTAACGAGCGGGAGATACATCATCTGAGAGATGTGAAGGATCTGCTGCACAGGGTTTATTGGGTGCAGCGTCTCAGCCTTTTATATATGGCTGCTTACGGCGCCTTTCTTTGGGCTCGCCACCGCAGGAGCGTCCTTGCCGGGGATCTGACTCTTGGGAGCGGCCTGGCCGTGGCCCTGGTCGTGATGATGGGAGCCGCTTCTCTTCTGAGCTTCGAGGCCTTGTTCGTGCAATTTCACTTGATGAGCTTCAGCAACGACCTGTGGCGATTGGACCCCACCACGGACTACTTGCTTATGATGTTCCCCACGGACTTCTGGCTGGACGCCACTCTCCTGGTGGGTTCCGCCACGGTGATGGAAAGCGCCTTGTTGTGGACTGGCTCGCGGCTCCTATCCGCCCGCTTGCGCGACGGTTCACAGGAGCCAGCCACCCGGGAATAAGCCAAGAGTCCTCTGCTTGCGCGGACGGCCCTCTTGCTTATAACCAGGGCAGGAGTTGCCCTGACATCCGCACAGCTCTAGGAGATGTGGGGCAGAGCGTTGTAGTACAGAATCCCCAACAGAAGGATAACGGCCCCCTGCGCCTCCTTGTCGGATGAGGTGTAGTATAAGGCTGCAACCACCCCAAGAACTAGCACTGCGATACTAACCATCCTCTTTACGTTCATTTCTGACCTCCATTCCTCATTTAGCTTCGGTCCTACTTCGCTGTGCCCATAAATGTATATGGGTCCTCGTGTCAGATGAAACGAAATCGCCCCTTTTTTGTTGCTAATACCGCAGGCGTGTAACCTTGACTCTGTGCCCTCTCTCTGAGCGTGTTGATGCCCAGCCTGCATAGGGTACAGTAACTCTCTTACGCCATTTTACGGTACTGCTCGTAACACCCATAAATTCAATTAATTTCTGGGTGTTTATGGCTTGTTATGTCCTATTGAGGGGGGTATAATGGGCAAGGTCAAGATCGCTAGGGCAAAAGGTGACTGAGGGTTGGTTCAAGTGCTTTGGGACGTATCTTGAGAGACAGTCAAATAGTTGCCTTTCAGTGGCTACTGTTTGGTTGGGGTGGCCGGTTGGGGTGGCCGGTTGCGCCGTAGGAGCGGTGGATATGAAATTTTTTAACAACGGTGGCAAAGGCTCTGTGCCCAAGCGGGCCGAACCAGGTGGAGCGCTTTCGAGACTCCTAATCAAGGTCTATCCAAACAAGACCCCATCAAGGAATGGCCAAGTAAGGAACGGGGCTGTAGGGAATGGAGAGGCCTTGAAAAAGAGGTTCCTCCTGCTGGGAGGAGTGACCTTGGGCGCAGCCGCAACCCTGGGAGTCAAATACCTGGCCAACAAATGGATTAAGAACGGTAAAAGCTCCAACGGTGCGGTAGACTCCCTGGAAATGACGGCTGATTACGCTCCAGACTCTCCAGGGACGGTTACTGTTTATCCCAAGGAATCCCCATCATCGACTTCCGCACACTCTAACGGAGCCGCAGCCATCGTTGCCCCTGTCTCCACAGTTCCTCATGTG
>JAENIT010000227.1 GCA_016844365.1 Dehalococcoidia bacterium | reverse complement strand
AGATGGGCGCGCTTGTCCGGGTCTTCAGTTCCTCCAGGGCCCCCCAGTGGTCCCGATGGCTGTGGGTGATGACAATGCGCTGCACCTTGGTTCCCTTCACCGCATCGAGGATGGTGTCCGGCTCTGAGGGCGCGTCCACGATTATGCTCTCCCCTGAGCCGGGGTGCAACAGGATATAGCAATTGTTGTCATAGGGGCCCATGAGCAGTTTAATGACCTGTACCTCATCTTCTGCTGTCATTTGATACATTCCTCCAAAACCAGAAGGCCCAAAGGAGAACCTTGGGCCTTCTCACGCTTTTACTACGCCCTTCGAGCTACTCCAAGCGCCACGAGTCTTCAGCATAGCCCATTAGCTTGTAGGTCAGTTTTGCCGCCGTGAAAGCGCAAGCCACTGGTCCTTCGTGGGGGCACAGCTCCATAATATCGAACCCAACGATTCTACGCTCTTGACTCACCCGGCGAAGCACCGCGGTAATCTCCTCCCAACTCAGTCCGCCCGGTTCCGGAGTGCCCACCGCGGACATTATGGACGGGTCCAGCACGTCCAGGTCAAGGGTTATGTACACGTCCTGGGATAGAGAGGATATCACATCCTGTAGCAGGGACTCATCTAGAGGCCTCTCTTCGCGAAAGAAGGTGTTAATTCTATTTTCCTGTATGAATATGTGCTCCTCGATGCTGAGGCTCCGAATACCCATCTGGGTTATAGGGCACATCTCGGCGATGCGTCTGGCGGTGCAGGCGTGGCTGTACTTAGTGCCCATGTACTCATCCCGCATATCGGCGTGAGCGTCCAGATGGAGGACTGACAGAGCCGGGTAGCGCTCTTTGTAGGCTCGCACTGCGCCCGATGAGAGACTGTGCTCTCCCCCCAGCATAACCACTATTTTGTCCTCATTCAGCAGGTCGGACACCACCTGGTAAACCCGATCCACCATATCCTGAGGGTTGCCCATATGGGGCTGGACCTCCGGAAGGGTATTGATGCCCCCATGGTGGAGCTCACGTCCCAGCTCTATATCGTACAGTTCCATGTTGCCGGAAGCGTCTATTATCGCCTGAGGGCCTTCTCTGGTGCCTGTCGTATAGCTGGTAGTGCTATCGTATGGGACTGGTAGCACGACAAAGCGAGCCTGCTGAAAGTCCGCATCTTTTTGGTACAGACCCCCGAAGACCCTGTATGGGTAGAATATTTGCTCGTTAGCACGATCCATTAGATCACTTGGCCGTTGTCCCCTGATGGACTAGGGCGTCATCTTTATTGGAAGCGCAGGTTGTCCCTAACCGTTCGGCTGAGCTCACGACGAAGCCGAAGCCTGCGCCGATTGAGACAATCGGCACTACCAGTGGCTTAAGACCGCTCCATCCGGGGTAGTCCCGCCAACTCTAGCCTCTCCTCCCCGCCAACTCTAGCCGCTCCTCCATAACGATCGGAGTTGCCTCCTCTAGACTTGTAGGGTATTCCAGCCCGCGTTCAAGTAGCCTGGTCTCTATCCGGGCCAGACGGAACTCGTTTCTCAGGTTCTCTATCGCCTTTTCAGCCTCGAAGGATTTACAAGAGAAAATGTCCACGTTAATATAGGCTCGCTCGGGGAAGGTGTGGATACTGATGTGGCTTTCAGCAATGAGGACGAAACCAGAGACTCCCCAGTCTTGTTCTGTTACGCCGTGGTATCGAAACACGTAAGGAGGCATGATTTTCGTCATGCCTATGCGTGATGGGTAGGAGTCTAACAATCCGTAGATATGCTCCAAATCCTGTAGTTTTTGCGGATCACCTCCGTATCCGTCGAGTATGAGATGCATCGTTTGTTCCTCCTTACGGTGCGCCTTTTATCCTGGCACCCTGATGTCACCTTGGTCGAAGGCTCGACACTGGTGAAAGGGAGCCTATTCTGGATATAGAACCACCTCCTAAAATAGAAAAACCGCTGATGGCCTTCTCGTTTGATATTGTTTGATTGTGAAGAGCCTCTCTAACAGTCAAGTTGCCATGTTATCATAGGAACAGAAATGTTGCAAGGGTATTAGTGGCCTCGTGGAGCAAATTCTCTGTCCAGATAGCCAGGAAGCTCTTCCAAGCTCCGCATACATGTCCAACCTCCCTCCGGGGATACTCCAAACCGGTCTAGCAGGACCGGCACCATGCCCGCCGCCACTGCACCCGCCACATCTATCTCCTCCTGGTCGCCTATATACACAGCTTGTGATGCCTCCATGCCGATCTGGGCGAGGGCCTTATGGAATATGTCTGGGTGAGGCTTTTCTATTCCCGCCTCTTCGGAGTTTATAGAGACCTCAAAAAAACCGTCTACGCCCAAGTTTCTACAGAGTTGATTCAGCTCTCTTCCCATATTGGAGATAACGCCCTGGATTAGCCCCCGCTGTTTAAGGGCTATCAAAGTGGGATGCACGTCTTCATAGATGGTGGGCTTGCTGCCCCTACCCATCTGGGTGAGGTCGTGAAATATATCGAAAGCCTCTTGGTGTGATACCTGGACTCCAGATTCATTAAGCGCGACCCAGTCGTACTCCATGAACAGCGCTTTTCTCTCATCCGAGGAGCGCTCCTTTAGGGGGCGGATGGCCATCTCTTGTGTCCAGAATCTCCCCGCCT
>JAENIT010000084.1 GCA_016844365.1 Dehalococcoidia bacterium | reverse complement strand
TGGAGGAGGCTATCTTATATCGCACCATTGATGCGGGCCAAACTTGGCAACGTCTAGCTTTGCCTCCACCTTATAAGTATATTAGCCAGATGGAGTTTGTAAATGAAAACACCGGCTGGGTGGCTGCCGGAGTTCTTAGGTCTACAGGTGATGGCACCGGGCGAATAGCCATCATTAGGACCGACGATGGTGGGCATACCTGGAGCCTGGAGTTGGAGGTTAGTGAGTCAGGACACTGCGTAGATTGTGGGCTCTTCAACGGGTTGCTCTATTTCATAAATGAAAGACTCGGCTGGACAGCTATAGGAGAGTGGAATCCAATAGTATGTTGCTACTATAGGATTTACAAGCATTATCCCAATATTGGTCTCACCCCTACTCCAACTCCCACCCCTACGCCAGGTCCAAATGCACGAGAAAGCGTGATTTGGCGCGCATACTGGGAAACTCTTTGCCGTAATGCAGAGCAGCAGGCTTATCTGTATTGGCTTAACAGCCCTCTCACAACGGGAGAAATAAAGAGCCAGTTAGTCAACTCCTCGGAGGGCCAGCGGGTCCAGGGGGTTCGAGGGCTGTATTTAAGTGTGCTGGCACGAGACCCTATATCATTTGTGTGGGACATATCAATCCCGCTGGGCTGGCCCACAGGCGGGGACTGCAACGGCTTGCGTTTTTGGGTGAACAGCAGCCTTGGCGCTGGTGAGATAGCCTCGACTCTAGCGGGTACGGGAGAGGGCCAGCGAGTGGCGTCGGTGCGGCAGCTCTACATCGAGCTATTGGGCCGGGACCCACTGGGGAGCGACAACGCCGGCCTTCGCTACTGGGTGCAGTTGCCCTTGCCTATCTCTGAGATCAGGCGGCTCATTATGGAGAGCGAAGAGCACCGGCGCAGGGCCCCGGTCGGGTAATCTGCCCCCATGACATCCTTACAAGTGTCCTCGCACTATTAAGCGAACACAAGTGCCCTTTTTGCCTGTTTTTGTGCCCTCGCTACACTGGATTGTGCTAAGATGTCCTTGTGATTCTGTCCCCATCGGCCTAAACTTTCAGCTCAGGGGTATTTCGCATGACATCACAACCATCCAACCCCAGCCATCGTACCACCGCCAGCGGAGACGTGGAGGTCTCCACGTATCTGGAGATCGCCGAGGAGCGCGAGGGCGCTAAACTCCTTCGACCAGGCTCAGGACAAGCCTATCGCCATGACGGGCCGCCGCCAGGGGTAGAAGGTGACTGTGTGGTGGTGCTGGACTTCGGCTCTCAGTACAGTATGCTCATCGCCCGGCGGGTCAGGGAGTGCAACGTCTACTGCGAGATCGTGCCCTATGACGCCCCCTGGAGCCAGATAGCTCATCTCAGGCCCCGAGGGTTCATCCTCTCCGGCGGGCCAGCCAGCGTCTACGACTCTGGAGCGCCCCTGGCTCCTTCGTACATCTTCGAGAGCCGCCTGCCGGTCCTGGGGATATGCTACGGTATGCAGCTCCTGGCCCATCAGCTTGGCGGTCAGGTTGCGCCCAGCGGCGCGAGGGAGTACGGCCACTCTGTCCTTCACCAGAGCGCCGAGGGCGGCCCCATTTTCGAGGGCCTTCCGATGACTACGCCGGTGTGGATGAGCCACGGCGATCAGGTGGTGGCGATGCCCCCGGGCTTCAGGGCCCTTGCCTACACCGAGAACTCCCCCGTGGCCGTGATGGGCAGCGATGCGGGGCTTATCGGCCTCCAGTTCCATCCGGAGGTGGTACATACCCCCCAGGGTAAAGAGATTCTCAGCAATTTCCTGCATAAAATCTGCGGATGCTCCGGCTCCTGGACGCCAGGCAACTTCATCGAGGAGAGCGTGGGCCGGATACGGGAGCAGGTGGGCGATGGTCGGGTCATCTGCGCCCTCTCGGGGGGTGTAGACTCAGCCGTCGCCGCCAGCCTGGTGCATCGGGCCGTGGGCAGCCAGCTCACCTGTATCTTCGTCGACAACGGCCTCCTGCGCCATGGCGATGTGGAGCGGACCATCGACATCTTTCGCCACGAGCTGGAGTGGGAGCTGGTGCACAGGGACGCGACGGAGCGATTTCTGACTCGCCTGAGCGGGGTTACGGACCCCGAGAAGAAGCGAGTGATCATCGGCGAGGAGTTCATCAGGGTGTTCGAGGAGGAGGCGAGACGGTTGGGGCGAGTGGAGCACCTGGTCCAGGGCACCCTGTACCCCGATGTCATCGAGAGCGCTGGATCAGGCAGCAGGGCGACGGCCCGGATCAAGACCCATCACAACGTCGGCGGACTCCCCGCCGACATGACCCTCTCACTCATCGAGCCCCTCCGTTACCTCTTTAAGGACGAGGTGCGTCGTGTGGGGCTGGCCCTGGGCCTGCCTGAGGATGTGGTGATGCGCCAGCCATTTCCAGGGCCCGGACTGGCGGTGCGGATCATCGGCGATGTGACTCAGGAGAAGCTGGAGCCCCTTCGTGCTGCGGACTGGATCATGGACGAGGAGATAAGGCAGGCCGGCCTGTACAACGATCTGGCGCAATGCTTCGCCGTCCTCACATCGGACCGCAGCGTGGGGGTCATGGGCGACTTCCGCACCTACGGCCACGTCATCGCCCTCCGGGCCATCACATCCGAGGACTTCATGACCGCCGACTGGGCTCGCCTCCCCTATGACCTCCTGGCCCGCATCAGCAACCGCATCGTCAACGAGGTGCCAGGGGTCAATCGAGTGGTGTACGATATATCGAGCAAGCCTCCGGCCACCGTGGAGTGGGAGTGAGAGAGTGACGCTCCAGCCAGAATGGATACTGGAAAGCAGTTCACGAAACGAAAGAATCATTCATCTCTCCCAGGTTATATGGGACAAAATTAGACGGAGACACCCTGAGCTGCATGCCCGAGCCGAGTACGTGGAGGAGATTGGCGTAACCATTGAGGATCCTGATTATGTGGTTCGAGGGTGGGAAGGTGAGTTGCTTGCCATTAGATGGTGCTCTTCCGGGCCTGGTGGGGGAAAACACCTTTGCGTAGTATACCGAGAGACTGATGGCGAGGGATTTGTGATCACGGCCTTTTTTGTTGGGAGATATGAGCAGTTGCTACGGAGAGGAATACTATGGCAAAAAAGCTAACTCTAGAACAGGTACAAATGGAGTACGATGAGGACGCCGATGTCCTGTATATAAGCTTCGGCGAGCCTGAGCCAGCGGATGACGCTGATGTCACCCAAGAGGGAGTCGTGATCAGAACCCGGGGGAGTAAAATTGTAGGGCTTACTGTTCTCAATGCTGCCAAGCGGCTGGAAGGACTGTCCCTGGTCTAAGTGAGGCAATCCGTGGTGTGCGAAATCTCCGGGGTACCCCCGGCCACCGTGGAGTGGGAGTAATAACGATTATGGGCGCAGTACGAAGAGTAGTTAGGTTCGGATCGGAAGATGGCAACTCTTGGGTGAGTGGTGAGGCTACCATAGATACCGGTGCCACCCACTGCCAGGTCCCGTCATCGGTTGCGCGAGATCTGAATGCCAGGTTGTTCCGGCGCAGCCAAGTTCTTTTGGCCGATGGTAGTATTCAGGAGCGGGATATAGTTTATGTGCAGCTTGAGCTCGACCCTTCCCTGCCTCCGGCGCTGACCACTGCAGTTGTAGGAGAAGAGGGTGCGCCCTATCTGGTCGGCGTAGTGGCGTTGGAGGTATTGGGCGTCGGCGTTGATCCCGTCACCCGTCAGCTAGTTCCTGATATGCCGACGCTCTTGCGTTCTACGAATTGGCCGACCTTTTGAGAGTGAGCTTGCAGCCACCGTGGAGTGGGAACCATGAACATCCTGATCATTGGCTCTGGCGCTCGTGAGCACGCGATCCTGTGGAAGCTACTCCAGAGCCCCAAGGTCTCCGGCATTTGGGTAGCTCCGGGCAACGCGGGCACCGGCATCATCGCCCGCAACCTCGACATCTCCACGGATGACTTCCCGGCCATCGCCCGAGCCGTGTCTCAAAACGGCATCGATCTCGTAGTGGTGGGGCCGGAGGTGCCCCTGTCCAAGGGGATCGTTGATTACCTGGAGGAGCGAGGCATTCCCACCTTCGGCCCCACCCAGGCTGCGGCCCGTATCGAATCCAGCAAGGACTTCGCGAAGGAGTTGATGCTCAAGCACGGCATCCCTTGCGACCGGAGTGAAACCTTTGACGCTCCTGAGGATGCCAGGGCCTATATTCGAGGACAGCCCCTGCCTGTCGTTGTGAAGGCCGACGGCCTGGCCGCGGGCAAGGGGGTCGTAGTGGCCACAACCCTGGAAGAGGCTGATCTGGCGATAGAGGTGATCATGGAGCAGGGGGCCTTCGGCGAGGCCGGGGACAGAGTTGTTGTCGAGGAGTTCATGGAGGGCTACGAGGTGAGCCTGCTGGCCTTCACCGACGGCGAGACCGTGGTCCCCATGGTCCCAGCCCAGGACTTCAAACGAGTCCATGACGGCGATCAGGGGCCTAACACCGGCGGTATGGGCAGCTACAGCCCACCCTCTTTCTTCGGCCTAGAGATGGTGGATCTGGTAATGAGGACGATCCTTGAGCCAGCGGTGCGGGCTATGGCCCAAGAGGGAGTGCTCTACAAGGGCGTGCTCTACGCCGGCCTCATGATGACTGCGGAGGGTCCCAAGGTGGTT
>JAENIT010000003.1:13125-14781 GCA_016844365.1 Dehalococcoidia bacterium | reverse complement strand
TCTATGGGTCATCCCTCTCGCCTGACCTCCACCCCATCCCTGGGGAACCGCTCGTCCAGGGAATAGACAACGGGCACTCCGGAGGAGCGGGCCGCGGCCCAGACCATGGCGTCGGCGAAGGACACCCGTCCCGAGGGTCTGCACATCAAAAGGGCCTGGAGGACCAGCCCTTTGTCCAGGGCGAAGGGGGCGATGTTCTCCTTTTGGAGAAACGCGATCAGGTGGTCCGCCACATCCTCCCTTGGGACGCCGTAGACCGAGGTTAACACGTAGGCCGTCTCCACAATGACCACATCGGTAATCAGGAGACCTTCTATACCATCGATTACCCCGGCGGCGGCCTTGGCCAGTTCCGGCGGCTCGCCCGTCAAGTACCGCACCACCATGCTGGTGTCCAGGAACCCGCTCAAAGGGCGCTCTCCTGACCGTCGGGTCGGTCGCTCACCGAGGAGCGCCACGCCTGCTCGCGGACATCCTCCCAGGAGAGATCGGGAGCGGGCCGTCTTTGGATGTGGGCAGCCAGGCTGCCCTTCAGCGACCGCCGATGTTCCGGCGGTAGAAAGTAGACCTCCACATGGTCGTCCACCAGCCGCTGAAAGGCGAGCCACCCCGGCTCCAAACCGAGCTGGTCTCGGATATCCTTTGCTATGACTATCTGTCCCTTTGGGCCTACTTTGTGTGGCATAGTATAACTCTGTACTAGTAGTATAACTACGATAGCACGGAAGCGGCCTCGAGAGCAAGAGTACGGCTCCCCCAAACCAGGCCGCACCTTAAAGAGCCCACACTGCATGTACCTACCACTACTTTAAATCCATCACCCTCACCCCCTCTGTGCTATAATATGGCATCATATTTCTGGGAGGGAGAGATGGGTCAATACGAGAACGTCCTATACGAGGTCAAAGAGCACGTAGCCATCGTAACCAACAACAACCCGGAGCGGCTCAACGCCCTGAGCAGTGGCTTAAGACGGGACATTGACGCGGCTATGATGGAGGCCGCAGAGGACGATGACATCCGGGCAATTGTCTGGGCCGCCAACGGTCGGGCCTGGTCGGCAGGAGCCAACATGGGGGGTGAGGGTGGTGGAGGAGGCCGGGATCTGATGGGCTGGATAGAAAACAACGACGAATACTTCGACTGGGGCAGGCGCTGGGCTCTCAAGCTCCACAAGCCCATCGTTGCTGCGGTTCAAGGCTACGCCCTGGGGCGAGGCTTCGAGTACCTGCTCCACTCCGACATGATCGTCGCCTCCGAACAGGCTGTCTTCGGCGCGCCAGAGATCCGCCACGGCTCCATCGCCGCCACTCGCCTCTGTTTCTGGGTCCCGCCCCAGTGGGCCAAGCGGATTATCCTCACCGGGGACCATATCAGCGCCAAGACCGCAGAGCGGATAGGGCTGGTCGTTGACGTGGTTCCCCACGAGAAGCTGATGGACGAAGCCTTCGCCCTGGCCCGGCGGCTCACCTGGATTCCACCACTGGCCATGAGGTTCAACAAGCGCATGATCGACGGGATCATGGAAAACATGGGTTCCGACATCGCCCTGTATTACGCCGGCCTCATGGACGCGATAGCCCACACGGTAGGCGGCGACCAGCCTCTCATCCGCGCCTCCGACGGGCTGGACCTGAAGAAGGTGCGTGAGGAGAA
>JAENIT010000003.1:0-13097 GCA_016844365.1 Dehalococcoidia bacterium | reverse complement strand
GCGGGCCTTCATCCAGGCTCGCGACGAGCCCTTCGGACCATCGCCCCAGCTATAGATTTGGATTATTAAGTAAAACGCCAGTCGCAGGAGGAGGTTGCCATGTTCAAGGGGATACGGAATATCCTGGTGGCAGTGACAGACCTGGAGGAGGCTATCAAGAAGTATCAGGACGTCTTCGGCCTGGAGCAGACGACACCTATAAGGGACACCCGATGGGGGTTCCGCAACGCCATGATGGGGTGTAACGGCCAGAATTTCATCGAGCTTGCCCAGCCATCCGACGAGAAAAGCGCGCTGGCCAGGTTTATGAAGGAGCGCTCCAACCCGCTTAATCCTGGAGGCGAGGGCCTGTATCTGATAGCAATCGAGGTGGACGACTTGGGCAAGGCGGTGGACCAGGTGAAGAAAGGCGGTGGGCGAGTGTCCCAGGATGCGGAGTCCCCCAACGCCGCCTGGGTGCATCCCCTGTCCAGCCACTACGCCTTCTTCGAGCTGCAGGGGCCCAGAAGCTAGCAGATAGAAGTAAACGCCAAGCCAGGACATCGGATTAACTGGGCAATATCGCTAAGACTCGCCAGGGGTAACTAGACCCCTGGCGAGTGCTTTGTGGCATGGACAAAAGGCCCAATCAGGTATTAGCTACTGGATGCGCCTTACGCTGGGCATCATAATAGCAGTCCCTACAGCAAAGAGGACGCAAACCGCCCCAAAGAGCATCTGGGCGCTCTGAGGCCCTATGGCCGCGGAGAGGAAGCCCGCTATGGTGCCGCCCAGGGTGATCATAGAACGGTCCAGAGATAACACTCCCATGATCCTACCCCGCTTCTCCACTGGGGCCTGCTCCAGAAGAACGGTGTTGCTCAAAGCGAAGTAGGAGGATTGGGCCATCCCCAGGAAGATAACTACAGCGAAGGTGGAAGCCACCCATCTGAGGTCGTCGAACATGAAAGGAAGGTAGGTGCTGCCCCCAAAGAGCACGAGGAGACCGCCCAGACCTCCCATTAGGATCAGCATCGTCATGCCCCGCCATCGGGAGGGAGATAGGGTGGCGATGATGAGGGAGCCTGCCAAGGCTCCAACACCAGTGACTGATACCATGAATCCGTACCCCTTATCTCCGATCTCCAGAATCTGCTTGGCAAAGAGAGGCGCAAAGACCTGAAGATAGGCCATGCCTAAGGTGAAGTAAGCCATGGTCAAGACAAGGATTCCGCGGATAGCTGGGGTCTGCCACGCGAAAACCAACCCCTCCCAGAGGTCGCCAAAGCCCTTGGTGACACTCTTGTTATTCACATGAGGCATGGGCGGAATCCGCATCATATAGGTCAACACCACCGCCAAAGCCCCAATAATGGCTACGGCCAAGAAGGTGTTGCCTACACCTATAGTGGCCAAGGCAATCCCCGCCAAAGCGGCGGCTCCGATGCGCATGGTCTGCATACTGGCGCTGTTCAAAGCTACGGCGTTGGCCAGGTGTTCCGGGGCCACAAGGCTAGGGATGAGGGCCTGCCGCGCCGGGTTGTCGAAGGCGGTGGCTATGCCTCGGAGGGCGGTGGTAGCGTAGATGTGCCAAAGCTCCAGATGGCCGGTGAGGATGAGGGCGGCGAAGACAAAGTTAATAATGGTGCCAACAAACTTAGAGACCAGAATTAGCACCCTGCGATCATACCAGTCGGCCATAACCCCAGCTATAAGACCGAAACCAAACTGGGGGAATGTCCGCATCGCTAGAACACCACCCACGTGGAGCGCTGCCAGCTTAGGGTCTCCCACGATGTCAATAATCAAAATGGGCCTGGCTATCTGCTCCATCCACATAGAGGCAGAGTTAGTGATCTGGGCCAGCCACAGATAGCGGAAGTCACGGTATTTAAGGCTCTCAAAGGTCTTAAGCCCAGTAAAAAAGCCTCCTAGCCCCCCACGGTGTGGCTGTTCCAGGACAGGAGCGGTCACCGGTTCCCTGGCCTGTGGCTCCATGTCCTTTAGGGCAACATCGCTCCTCCCGTTCCCATTCGCTGTTATTATGGCGGACTGATCGACGTGAGCCTTAATATCCTCTATCTCGGCCTTGATGGTCCCGTTCCCATTTGCGGTCACAACGGTGGAATGCCCGTTCTGAGCTTTGGTGTTCTCTAGCAGTGCTAGCTTGGCGACTCCACCGTTAACCGCGCCGTTGCTAGAGCGCCGTCTGGCGGCAACAAACGCGCCTACAGCCCCGGTGATAGCCGCTCCGAGGATGAAAGTGGTGAGAAGCCCGCTGCGGCCCTCTTTTTTCGGCACATTCCTACCGTTTTGTGGCTTCACTAAGCCATTGGGTTCCCTTCTCCAGAACCCCGATATCACTGCAATGGATTTTCTTAATCTATCTTTGTGCACGCTAATCTCCTAACTCTAACTCTTACCCTTGCCTAAACCTATAAACAAAATACCGATACCGAGCTGCTGAAAAAGTTGTCGTTCTCACTGGAAACATCGCAGAATCAGCTAAAGTCCTCCGGACCTAGTCCACCCTGCGCAGGGCTGGCATAAAGATACCCACCCAGATCGCCCCCACAGCCACCGCAGCGCCGTATATCGCCAGGCCAATGGGAGCGCCGACGGCTGCGGCCAAAAATCCGCCGCCGCTGGCCCCTATCGTGCTGAGCCCCCGGTCCAGGCTCTGGATGGCGAAGACCCGCCCTCGCATATCGTTAGGGGTGAGCTCCATCAGGATGGCGTTCTTCACTGTCAGCAATAGGGTTTGGCCTACACCAACAATGCTTACGAAGAGGAATGGCAAAATCATCAATCCTGTTAAGGATGACAGCCCCAGGGCTGTGACCGCCAAGCCGTAGAGGGTCAGGCCGCCAATGACGATGAAACCACGGTGGCGGAGTCTCTCCCCTATGGTAGCCACTATCAGAGAGCCCAGCAGAGCCCCAAAACCGGATGCCGCTAGCAGCAAGCCTAGTCCCACCTCATGGGCCTTGTTCGGTTCAACGCCAAATTCCCCCAAGAAACTGAAGTCCATGAACTGAAGGGCTATCAAAGGCACGAAGATCTGGAGATATGGCTGGCCAAATATACTCTGGAAGGTGAGAAGCACCAGTATGGCGAAGATGGCCTTCTCCTTCAAGGCGTAACGGAAGCCGTCGATCATGCTACCGATCCAGGATTCCTGGCGACGACTTACGCGGCCCCAGTGCGGCACCTGCATCATATATGTAAACACAACGGCCACAACGGAGACCAGGGCTATGATTAGGAAGGTCCCGCCGATGCCAACGAAAGCTATGCTGAAACCAGCTATTGAGGCTGCGAGAATCCGCACTAGTTGCATGCTGCCGGAATTGACGGCTATCGCGTTTACCAGGAGATTTGGCGGCACCAGGTTCGGGATTAGAGCTTGGCGGGCCGGGTTGTCGAAGGCGTTGAGCATGCTCCTCAGTATGGAGCTAGCATAGATGTGCCATAGCTCTAGTTGTCCGGTAATTATAACAATAGCAAAGGCGAAGTTGACCACCATCCCCAGGCTCTTAGAGACCAAGATCACCTTTCGCCGGTCGAAGCGGTCCGCCACCACTCCGGCCACGGGAGACAGGAATAGCTGGGGCAACCCTCGGGCCGCCACCACTAGCCCCAGTTGCACCCCAGAGCCGGTGACCATTAGCACCAGGACGGGGCGGGCCACTTGCTCCATCCACAGGGAGAGGGAGTTGGTGATCTGGGCCAGCCATAGGAAAAGGAAGTTCGCGTAGGCCAAGGAGTGTAAAGTAGATGGCAGCCATCGAGGTGGCGTTTTCCATTCCTGGGCCTTTACCCCCTCTGGCAGATCCTCAATGGCGATCCTTCCGTGGAAGCGGGCCATGCCGGCCCCTCCCGACGCGGCTCTGTCCACTTGGGGCGCTTCTTTAAGAGTGGCTCCGTTCAGGGGCGGTTGACTTATAGCCTCCACGGTTTCCGCGAGAGTGGCCTTGAGCTCCTGTGGCGCTTCCTCAAGGACAGCCTTACCGTTGTGAGAGCCGTTTCCGTTTTGTATGACCTTGGTCTTAGCCCCTACCACAGCGCCCACTACTCCGCCAACCGCAGCGCCCAAGACAAGGCCGGTAACAAACCCCGGACCCTCGCCCTTTCCGTTCGCTGCTCTTCCGTTCGTAGCCCCGCCTTTGGGTGGACCCGGCGGCGCGCCGTTGGCTTTTCTTATAAGCGCTGAAATCACCGATAGCGACTTCGTAAATGGATCTTCAGACATCTCTATCTCCTAAATTGGGTTATTCATTGTTTACGCCAATCGCCGGACAATTGGGATCTTGGCCATAGCTATCAGCGCAAGTATCAAGCAGGAGCATCCCATGATGGTCACTGCCAAGGGGGCCCCTGCAAGCTGTGCTACCCCTCCGGCAAAGAGAGTGCCCAGGGGCGTAAGCCCTTGATCTAGCATGTAGATGCTCATCACCCGGCCTCTCATGTTATCGGTGATATTCAGATGTATCAGAGTGTTGTTCAGCGACATATAGGTCATCTGAAAGCCTCCCACTAAGACCATTAAAAAGAGGGAGAGGGGGAGCCATGTGGATTGTGAGAAAAGCACCAGAGCTACACCCAAAGCGGCAAGGGCTGAGAAAAGGAGGATCCCTTTATATTTGAAGTCCCCCAGAGATGCCACGGCCAGGGTGGCGGAAAGGGCGCCAATCCCCGCGAAGGAGACCAAGATACCGAACCCCTTGGGTCCCATTCCCAGGATGTCCCTGGCGAAGACGGGAATGAGACTCTGGAAGGGCATGGCCAGGAGCATGGGGACTAGCGCTAGAACTATCAGGGAGAAAACTGCCTGATTGCCGCCAATGTAACGGAACCCCTCCACCATGTTCTGGCCCGCGCTGCTGCGCCGCGCATCCACAGGAGTTGGGGGAATCTTAATCACGGCGATCAGGGCAAAGATGATAAAATAAATGGGGACCTGCACCATAAATGTCCCGCCCACTCCAATCCAGGCGATCAGCAAACCAGCAACGGTAGGCCCTAGGACGCGAGTGGAGTTAAACGCCGCCGACTGAAGAGCAACTGCGTTCATCAACGATTCTCTGGGCACAAGATTGGGTATGAGGGTTTGGCGCACCGGCATAGTGAAGGACCACCCTGCGCCGCTCAGTAATGTGAAGGCGAAGAGGTGCCACACCTGCACCATGCCGCTGACGATGAGGAGCCCCATCACTAATGTCAGCACACCGATATAGCCCTGGCTGATCTGCATTAGCCACTTCCGGTCCATTCGGTCGGCAGCAACTCCAGCCCAAGGGCCAAAGAAGAGAAAGGGCAGAGCCCTGACCCCGTTGATAGCGCCCAGCATAAAGGGCGAGTCGGTCATTTGATAGACCAGCCAGCTCAGGGCTATCTGCTGCATCCACTGCCCGGCGCTGGTTGCGACGATGCTAAACCACAGGAAGCGATAGTCCCGGTACTTGAGGGACTCAAAGGTCTTGAGACTGAATTTGGCCGGCGCTCCGTGGGTTGCTGCCTGGGGGCCAACGCTGGGAGCATCCTCTACGGATATTCCTACTTTTTCTTCGGCGGTCGCTGTCGGATAGACTCCGTTTGGGATTACCACGGCGGTGGCTGTCGGGGAGCCTCCGTTTAGCGTTACTACGCCAAGCCGCTCCGTATCGGCGGCAACGGCAGACCCATTCGAATGAGCTTGGAAATCGTGGAGTTCAGCGCCCCTGGAGTAGACAGCAACCATCTCCAGAGCTTCCACAGCTCCCTTTGACCCATTGCCATTTGAACTCTTACTGTGCTTAGGCCACTTGCTGGCTATGACTTTAGCTCCGAAGGCCGCGCCCAAGGCCATCCCGCTCAGCAATAGAAAACGCTTTTTCACCGGGCACCCCCTGGGCTTCTGATATCTTTATCCATTAACTCTCCCCTATAATTTACTTAAAGAATCTGGTATAAAACCTCACGGCGCATTCCGTGATTGGCCCCGGATAAATGGCCCTTGTAAGACCAGATCATCGGACCGGTGCTCGTGCACTAAGAACTTGAGCGTTCTCATCTAGCTGTTTTATGCGAGAGCGGTACCATTCCAGCTTTTGCTGCCAATACAAGCTCACCTGCTTTAGTTGCTCGCTCTTCCCATCAATCAGAGCAATTTGTGCTTCCGCTATGCTTATGACTCTGTGCAAAGCATCGGCCTGTTTGTTCAATGTACTTAGCTCCTTGAACTGGGCCTTGAATTCGGTGATAGAGTCCTCAGCATCGAGCACCTTTTTGATATCGTCCAGGGTAAAGCCAAAGACCTGCTTAAGCTGGACAATATGCTCAATACGGTGCACATCCTCCTCAGAGTAAAGGCGGAAGCCCCCCTCTTGCCTTGCGGGCGGCCTAAACAATCCCTTCTCCTCGTAGAAGCGCAGGGTCCTCTGGGTTAGACCAGTGCGTTGTGCTACATCACCTATCTGCATGTACCCTCGCATGAATAAGCCCTACCTTCTACCTTAATATATAAGCTAACATGAATCATTATAATACACAGAAACATTTACGTCAAGATTATAGTGCATGTCTGCTTAAGTATGGGCAAGGCTGTGTCACAGCAGATGCGAAGCTACAGAAGCAGGCCGGTAGGCGTAGCCTTCCTTCTACACAGCTCTGAATAATAGGGTGAAGGTGTGTCCATAATGAATGGAGTAAGCGTAGTGTGTGGAGCCGGTCAATCTCTGCGATTTCGAGAGACTCGCCCAGGAAAGGCTAGATCCGAGTGCATTCGACTACTTCTCGGGTGGCGTGGGGTTAAGCGAGGAGAAGCCCGCGACTTCTACGTCGGCGATATCATTGATGAAGGGACGAACTCCTTCATCTCCAGCGGCGGGAACAATGGTAGCGGACGCACTAGCTGGTGGATACACACCGATTCTATCCAGCAGTTACAGGGTCGGGACAAAGGCCGATAGATTGTGAAAAAAGTACTTAACTTGACAATTCTAGCCTAATCGTGATAATGAAGCTCGGCACCTTGCGCAATGAATCGCGAGGTGCGTTAGCACTAAGACTATGGCGCAAAATATAAGAGGGAGGTGAACAATGCCAAAACAGTCCCCGGTACCCGATGAGCTGACCAAGCCCTTCTGGGCCGCCGCTAACGAGGGGCGGCTAGTAGTGCAGCGGTGCAAAGCTTGTTCGCGCAGGCGTGGTCTCAATGTGCTCCAGTTCCCACCGGAACCAGTGTGCGCATGGTGTGGCTTAAGTGAACATATGGAGTGGTTTCAGGTAAGCGGGCGAGGTAGGATAGAGACCTATGGAGAACTGCACGACGCTGCCCAGAAACAACTCCAGGCGGATCAACCGTTGAACATGGCGGTCATAGCGCTGGAAGATGACCCCACGTGCTTCATGCTCTCCCACCTCCGCGACACGCCACTTGGTGAGGTCCATGCGGGGGCTAGAGTAGAGGTGATATTTGAGACGACCCCAGCGACCGGCCAAAAGGTGCCCGAGTGGCGGGTAGTAGGCTAAACCCGCCAGTCCTTGCAGGTACGATAGCAACACACAGAAAGGAGTGAACAATGCCAACTCAGAATGCTCCAGAATCAATGTATAGATCCACGGAGGGTTTGGGGGTATGGGAGCACAGAGGAAAGGTAGCGGCCGTCGGTATAGGGCACTCCCCCACTTCCCGACGCTGGGACGGCAAGCCCGAGACATCCATAGGCGCTCTGGGCCTGGATGCTCTCCGGAAAGCCATAGCAGATGCCGGGGTCTCCCCGGACCAGGTGGATGGACTGGTCATGGCTCCCGGGACCACCACTGGCTCCCGCTGGGAGAAGGATGACCCCATTCCCATGGATGTGGTCAATGCCTTCAATCCTACTGATGACCTTTTGGACGGCGTTGCCCAATACAGTGCGGAATGGATACTGAAGAATATGCCGGAGCTGACGAACGTCAACTTCACCATGTATGGCCCGGGATGTATGTCCAACGCCATCGTCGTTGCCGCTCAGGCCATTGGTGATGGCCTAGCCCACACCGTCCTGGTGTTGAAGGGCTGGCATAACCTGCCAGGTCGGTACTACCAGGGAGGGGACGCCCGCCAGGATACTGTCGGCGGGAGGGCGTGGGGCCAGCTCTGGGGCACCAGGGCAGGTACCACGGACGCATGGACATTCCAGCAATACCTGGATAAGTACGGCAAGACCCACGACATGATGGCCCCCTTCGTCGTGAACTCCAGGAGAAACGGCCTCCTCTTTCCGGAGGGGTTCTACGCCCAGCACCGGCCGCATGATGTCTTAACCGCGGAAGACTACGCGACCGGGAGGTGGATAGTCAAGCCACTGAACATCTATGACATGGATATGCCTGTCATGGCAGCCGCGGCCTACCTCTTTACCACACCCGAGCGGGCCAAGGACATGAAGCAGAAGCCCGTATACATCCTCAATCATTGCACGACCAGACCCAAGTTCGGTCTCCACCAGGGCCTGGAGAACGCAATGTTGTCCACCGAGAGCACGGCCCGGAAGATTTACTCGGGGGCGGGCATCACAGCGCGCGATCTCTCCTTTGAGAACATGTACGACGGCTTCACCGTCTTCCACAACCACTACCTGGAGGGCCTGGGGTACGCCGGCATCAAGAGGGGTGAGGTACTGGACTTCTACAAGACGGACATCAGCATTGAGGGACCGAACCCTGTTTCCCCCAGCGGCGGCAACTCCGGTAGTGGGCGCACCCGGTTCTGGATGCACACCGATAGCATTCAGCAAATCCAGGGACGGGCGGGCGCTCGGCAGATCAGGAAACCAGCCGAGATCGGTATCTCTGGTGGTCCCATGCCCCAGGGCGGCGACTTTACGGTCTGGGGCGCCAGTCCCGACTAGCTTTCCGATTTCAGGGAGTGACAGAACTAAGCTCTGGGCCTCCTCACCCCTTGGGGTGAGGAGGCCCAGACGTAGCTTGTTATTGATGCCTCGTCGCAAATCATTCCCCGTAAGGCTTGTCCTGAGCACAGTCGAAGGGAAATTGCATGAAAATTGGCCTGATTTCAGACACACACATCCCAGCTATGGGGGCGGAGCCTCCACCCCAGGTCGCCCGGGCCTTTCAGGGAGTAGATCTCATCCTCCACGCAGGAGATATCTACGTCAAGTCCTGCATCGATTGGCTGGAGCGGATTGCGCCGGTTAAAGCGTTGGAGCTGTGGGTGGAGTCCGTCGGTGAAAGTTTCACCAGGGTCAACGTTCCACAGGTGATAGAGGCAGAGGGGCATTCCATTGGCCTGGTCCATGAGCTGATCCTGGTGAGCTTGGCAGACGAGATCCACCCCGGGACTATCGAGAGGAATTTCCCTGCTGGAGAGTCTATACCTGAGGCCTTGGAGATGATCTTCCGCAAGCCAGTGGACATTGTGGTATGCGGCTACACCCATGAGGCTATGGTGGAGACCCACCAGGGAGTGCTTATCATAAATCCTGGCAGCCCCACTATGGTCAAACAGAACATGAGGCTAGGCACTGTGGCCATTCTAGAGGTCACGCCGAATAGCCGTGAGGTCCGGATCATTGACCTAGCCGGAATGGCCCAATAGGCCTGAAGGTCTGTACATTACACAAGCAGCCTTCTATAGCGGGTCATCCTTGTTTTTCAGAGATGTCGCGCCATTAATGGTGCTCGCAGCCATAGGAAAGCAGGTTGTGAAATAAGTATTTATCTTGACATTTTCGTCCTGATCGTGATAATAAAGCTTGGCTCCTAGCGCCAATGAATTGCTGTCTGCCGTTGGTACTAAGGCTATAAAAAATTCACGAAGGAGGTAACACATGCCAAAACAGTCCCCGGTGCCCGATGCGTTGGACAAGCCCTTCTGGGACGCCTGTAACGAGGGGCGTCTGGTGATCCAGAACTGCACAGCCTGCAACAGGCTGCAGCAACCGCCGGAGGAGAAGTGTGCTCAGTGCGGCTCGGCGGACCACATGGGTTGGAAACAGATGAGCGGCCGCGGCATCATATATACCTACGCGGTGATGTATGACACCAACGTTCCTCTGCTCTATGACGACCAGCCCTTCAACGCTGCGGTAATATCGTTGCTAGATGACGCTGGGAAAGACACAGGGATCAAGCTGTTGTCACACCTGCCCGGGACTCCTGTGGACCAAGTGCCGATGGATGCCCCTGTAGAGGTGGTGTTCGAGACGACTAAGGCTACGGGCCAGAAGGTTCCAGAGTTCCGGGTGGTAGGGCCTGGAACCATAATCGGAGATAGATCGTAGCGATACTGGCAGCTAGGCCTGCCCACAGTTGTAAATACGATAGAGAATAGCTAACGGAGGTAATGCAATGGCACCAGAAGTCCAAGAAATGCCCACACAGTGGTTGCGGGGCCGGGATGGGTTGGGAGTATGGGAAGGCAGAGGGAAGGCAGCAGCCGTGGGTGTAGCGGTCTCCCCCACATCTCGTCGTTGGGACAGTGATCCCCAGACCAGCGTGGGCGCCTTGGCCCTCGCAGCCGCTAGAAAAGCCATGGCGGACGCAGGGGTAACAGGTGACCAGGTGGACGGGCTTGTAGTGGTACAAAGTACCACTACCGGAAGGTTCGCCTGGCCGCAGCCTTGGCCCGATGGCAGGAACATACCCGCGGAGATGGCCGCTGCTTTCAAGGCCACGGCCGACGAACGAGACGGCATAGCCCAGTTGAGTGGGCAGTGGGTCATGAACAACATGCCGGAGTTGACTAACCTCAAGTTCGCCATGCATGCCCCAGGCGATACAGCCCCTGCCCTCGTCGCTGGCGCTGAGTCGATTGTAAAGGGCCTCAGCGGGATCTGCCTGGTGATCAGGGGGTGGCACAATTTCTCGGGTCGGTATTACGTGGGGCAGGGGGAGTCCGCTAAGGACACCATCGGCACGCGTGAGAAGTGGACCACCGGCTGGGGCGTGGTGGGGGTTTACCCGGAGGCCACACGGTTCCAGCGGTATTTGCACAAATACGGGAAGCGCAAGGAGATGTTTGCGCCTTTTGTTATCCAATCCAAGAAGAACGGCCAAAACTTCCCTGAGGGGTTCTTCGCCCAAAACCGGCCGGATGATCTTGCGATTACCAAGGAGGACTACCTGCAAGCGCGGTGGCTGGCCAAGCCGGCTAACCTTTTCGACGCCGACATCCCGTGCATGGCTGTCTCGGCCTACATTCTCACCACCCCAGACCGGGCCAAGGACATGAAGCAGAAGCCCGTTTACATCCTTGGCCATGCCGCCTCCACCGTCAGGCCCAGGAGCCTCCAGCATACCCTGGAGGAGAGCGAAGAGGGCGCTGCCGCAATGGGCCGGCGGTACCAAGAGTCCGCGGGGATCAGCGTCAAGGACCTATCCTTTGAGAACATGTACGACGGCTATGGCATGTTCCACCTGCTACACTTGGAGGGCCTCGGCGGCTACGCCGGTATACAGAAGGGGGAGGGCCTCGACTACTTCGACACTCAGGACCTCAGCCCTGAGTCACGTTATCCCATTTCCCCCAGCGGCGGCAATATCGGCGGTGGACGCACCCGCTTCTGGCTGCACGTCGACAGCATACAGCAGATACAGGGACGTGCGGGGAAACGACAGATCAAATATCCGGCCAATGTGGGTATCTCCTGCGCTACCTTCCCCCACAGCGGCATCGCTCTGGTGTGGGGCGCAAGCCCCGACTAGGAGGCAGCTTAGAAGAATTTCCTGTCACCCCGAAGACCTGTTTGGAATCGGGAGGCGAGAGGTCCGGGCCACGGCCCGGACCTCTCGTTGTTGTTGGAGCTACGGAAGGACGAGGGTCTGCGCGCCTCAAAGAAAGGGCTCCACTTCAGAATATCTCGCCACTGGCGCCGGGCATTGAAGCAGTGGGGTGTCCCCGGGTCAGGACGTGCCTTGGACTAGACGGCCCACCATATAGTTACAAACCATATGCTGGACTCACGGGGGTGCTCTCGCTGGTCTCCAGCAAGCTTCCTAAGGGAATGACGGCAAACCTGCCGGGGGCAGGCGCTCGCGCGCCCCCAGGGTATGGGATTGTGGACATTGAGAGCTAGCTGAGGGTAGCCAGGTCGATGATCCTGGCCTTGCGGCTCTCTGGTGTCAGGTCCAGGATAGCTACCTGGCCCAGCTTCGCGTAGTTTCTGGGTATCGTGGGGCTTCCGGGGTTTACGAACAGGATGCCATCGTGCTCCTCCACCATGGCTACAAGGGTGCGTCCGAAGACCACGATATCCACAGGGGTGCCGAAGACACTTTCTACCATACTGGATATAGCCCCCGCCGGGAAGCGTTGGGCCGCTATGGTGCCGGGGTTTACGTCGTCGCTAAGGTGGTGCAGGTCCAGGCTGTTTACCATGCCTATGGTATGGCCCTCCAGTTGCAAGATCTGCTGCTCGGCGACCCTGGGATCGTCCCCGCTTTCCAGGGTAAAGGGGGTGGAGGACTCGAACTGGCGGCCTTGGAGCCTTCCCACGGCCTTCACCGGTGCGATCCGCTCCAGCCAATCCAGCACCCTTCCAGCTTGGATACCCCCGGCATGAAGAATCAGATCGACTCCATCAAAGGCACGGATCACCTGTGGCGGGACCTCGGTTGCGGACCCTGGGATGCGGGTGTCTGAAATAAGGCCTATTCTCATTGGTTTCTCCTAAAGCGCTGGCTGGTCTTTTCTCATTGGCCACTGAAGTGCATGGTAGGAGACTACTCTCTGCCTGTGTCTCCCGTTCTTGAGGGTCACGGCTGCCGGGTCGCGAATCTCTCGCATTGCCCTACATTTGAAACAATATGCGTCCATGACTTCCGTCGGGATTGTTAGGGTCTAGACGGAGTACGTTCCGTGCGCGGTCATCGAACTAGAGTCCAGTTAGATTGCTGAATGGCTTCTTCAGCCTCATCCAGAAGACGGTCGATTTGGCGCTGGATCCGCTCACTGGCCATAACGCCCTCCAGTTCCTACAGGCTGTTTACGAAACTAGCAGTAGAATACTCTTGAGCAGGCTTGTTGTCAATTTCTTGGAACTAGAGTAACTGTTCAGACTTGCGGAGGCGAACTGTTACAAAATAAGAGTACGCGCGTTCTTGACTATAGAACGCTATGGACAACACCT
>JAENIT010000083.1 GCA_016844365.1 Dehalococcoidia bacterium | reverse complement strand
CTGGTCATCTGCACTCACGTCCTGGAGTCCCTCGACATGCACACCATCCAGCGCGCAGCGGAGGAGTTTCATCGAGTGGTGCATCCTGGCGGCCACCTGTTCATCATCACCGCCGCCAAAGAGGGCTCCGATGTGGGGGACGCGACGGAGATGGAGAGGAACACTTACATTTTCAGGGGCCAGAAGCCAGAGGTCAGAATCCACCTCTTTGATGAGGACGAGATCGTTGGGTTATTTGAGGGTTTCAGCGTTGTTGAGCTGCTGTTCTTGAGGCTGGCAAGGCCGCCCACGGTGCCCTTCTCAGGGCACTGGGTGCTGGTGGGGAGGAAGGCTACCTGACCTCAACTATCAGCTCTATCTCGACGGGAGCACCCACGGGCAGCTCCGCAGCCCCCACCGCGGCGCGGGCGTGTTTGCCAGCTTCGCCAAAGATCTCGACCAATAGCTCCGAGGCACCGTTCACCACTCGAGGCTGATCGTGGAAGCCCGGAGCCGAGGCCACGTACCCCACTAGTTTAACGATCCGCTCAACTCTGTCCAGGCTCCCCAGCTCACCTTTTATGGCGGCCAGGGCGTTGATAACCGCGTCGCGGCAGGCCTGGTAGCCCTCCTCCACCGTTAGCTCCGCACCCAGCTTGCCAGTGTGTGTCAGCTTGCCATCTAGGAAGTTCACCTGGCCGCTGACAAAGAGGAGGTTGCCAGTTCGCACCGTGGGCACGTAGGCGGCCACGGGCCGAGGCGGTGGCGGCAATGTGATCCCCAGTTCTTTTAAGCGCTCTTCGTAGCTCAACGTGCCCCTCCACTCGTCTAGTACTCTATGACTCGTTATTTGGTGCGATGGTACCCCACCGTTCGTGGTGAGCTTGTCGAACCATGAACGGGCCACCCTTCGACAGGCTCAGGGCGAACGGGAAAAGCAACCATCCCCAGATTAGTGGCTGTCAAGGCTGAGTCACCGCGGGTATTGCTGCCATCTTCAGTGATGTCCGCAGTCACCCGTCCTATAGCTAAGCGCTGGGGAGGCATCTAAGCGGATTCTCCTTCCCTGCGACGACGGATCCCTATTGAGACCTTGCGGTTTTCTCCTTCACCCAGGCTGTGGGTGGATATGTCGGGCTGGTCCTGGAGTGTAATGTGGATTATCCTGCGCTCGGCAGGAGACATGGGCTCCAAGACTATATTACGCCCACTGGCTCGTACCCGTTCAGCAATACGCAGAGCCATTTCCCTAAGGGACTCAAAGCGCCGCTGGCGGTATCCCTCCACATCCATCACTACCAGGGTCCGCTCTCTCAGACGGCGGTTCACCATTAGAGTAACAATGTACTGAAAAGAGGCCAGGGTTTGGCCGCGACGTCCGATTAGCATTCCCAGGTCATCGCCCCGGATGTCAAAAGCCACCGCTGGCACACCAGGGGGGACGCCATCGGCGGGAATCGGAGTCTCCACGACCGTAGCCTGAACCCCCATAGCGTTGAGGAGGTCAGAGATAATCTCTTTCGCTATTACCGACGGGGAATAGTCGCCGACTCCTTGCTCTTCCCTGAAAGGAGTTACTCTTACCCGGGCGTTCTCAGCCCCAAATCCTAGAATCCCGGAGCGCCCCTCGCTCAAGACCTCAACTATTACCTGGGACTTATCAAGGCCTAGCTCCCGGAGCGCCAGTTCTACTGCCTCTTCTACTGTTTTTGCGTCTTTTTCTAGTCCTGCCATCTCTTTGCCTCTTTCCTGCGGCCAACTCCTCTTCGGTTTCACCGTCGGTGTGCTCAGTATCAACTTGCGTTGGTTGGGATGCCGGCGAGCCAGCGGCTCCGAAGAGGGACCCCAATTTCAGGCCCCCCCAACCGCTCACAAAGTATTGGATGACCATGGTGGCAATGTTAGACACCACCCAGTAAATCGCCAGCCCACTGGCGAACTGGAGGGCGAAGAAGCCTAACATAAGCGGCATCATCCACTGCATCATGTCGTTCATTCGTTTCTGGCTGGGGTCAGCGCTGGGCATGGTCATCATCTTCTGCTGAATCCATGTGCTAGCCAGCACCAGCATAGGCAGTATGACAGTGCGGTCCGGAGCCGACAGGTCCAGCCACAGAAAGCCACTCTTCAGGGGCACAAGGCCATGCACCTGGGGCAGCCAGGAATACAGATGCTGCGACAGATCGAGCAAATTCTTCGGGTCGGCCGCCATAGCCAGCAGTATGGACTGGTACAGGCCGATCCATATTGGGAACTGGAGAAATGTGGGTACAGCGCAGCCCAAAGGATTAACTCCGGCCTCTCTATACAGCTTCATCTGCTCTTGGCCCAGACGCTGGCGATCGTCCTTGTAACGGCGCTGGATCTCAGTTAGTTTGGGCTGCAACTGGGACATGGCCTTGGTGGCGTGAAGCTGTTTCAGGGTCATGGGTAGCATCACCAACCGGACTGAAATGGTGAAAGCTATGATGGTCAGCCCAAAGTTATTGAACAGAACATAGTAAAGGAGGATCAGCCCATTGAGTAGGGGCTGAATGACCAGAAGGTTCCAAATGTCGACGATGCCCAAGTAATTTACTCCCCTAGCTTATATTGTGGCTCCATAGAAGAGCTCCAGTTTCGACATTGATGGAATAGAGCCGTTGGTTTACCGAGGCAACGTAGACCGCGTCCCCTGAGGCGTAAAGGGTCCCAAACACCTGACCGCCAGCAGTAGTGAAGGGTTGCGGCCATTTAGGATCGCCCGTGGCCGTGTCCAGAGCGTACACCTTTCCGTCTTGAGAGGCCACCATCAACCTGTCCTTTATCACCACCGGTTTCGCGATCACCGGTCCAGAGGCAGTGAAGGGCCGAGACCACTTAAGCTCCCCGGCAGCGGCATCAATGGCATACACACTGCCCTTTACAGTGCCAATGTAAATGACTCCGTTATGTAACAGAGGAGTAGCCCAGAACCAGCCATCACCCGTGAAACTCCATTTAACCCCCCCGCTCTTGGCATCTATCGCATATAGAATGCCGTCAGCAGAGCCTATGTACACAACTCCGTTGTTGAAGACCGGTGACGACGTTACCGCGCCCCCGGACTCGAAAACCCATCTCTCCTCCCCGGATTTGGCATCCAGAGCGTACACCCGATGGTCCAGGGAGCCTACGTACACCAGGCCATCGACTACCTCTGGCGTAACCCAGACCTTATCTCCCGCGGGATGCTGCCACCTTAACATTCCAGTCTCGGCATCCAGGGCGTACACCTTCCGGTCCGAGGAGCCTACATAGACCATCCCGTCCTTGACCGTGGGGCTTCCCACTACAGCCCCAATATAGGAAACTTTTTGCTCTGCGGTAGGATATTCCCACTTTTGGGCGCCGACGGCCGCATCTATCGAATAGACCTTTCCTTCGGCTACGCCTCTCTGGATAAGATAGGTCCCGAAGTACAGCTTGCCATCGCTCAATGTAGGGGTCCCGTAGATAGTTCCCACTCTTTTGTCTTTAGCTTTGGGGAACTCCCACTCCTGAGCGCCGGGAAAGGGGCTATCCTGCAAACGAGCGGTTGGATTAATCGCGCGTATCTTGCCGCTAGTGGTAGCTACATAGATAGCATTATCATCTCCTGTAGGGCCCGACCATCCTTGAACAGCGCTGGTGCAGCCAACAAGTAGAAGAGATAAAGCTACTGTTAAATAAAGGAGATAAAGTCTTATCATTGCTATAGGATTAATACCCAACGGACTCCTCTGGACAAGTTCCATTTTTTGTTTGTCGGTCAGGGATCAAGGAGGTTCAGTGACCACTCCCCAGTTACGGCACTGGGTCGTACCCACCCGACCTAAGCGGGTGGCAACGAGCTACGCGCTTCAAGGCCATCCAGCCACCCTTCAGAGCCCCATACCTGGCTATGGACTCGTATCCGTAGTTGGAGCAGGAGGGCAAGTAGCGGCATGAGGAGGGTATTAGCGGGGAGATGGCTGTTTGATAAACACGAATTAGAGCTAAGGCCAACCGCCTCATAAGTACCCTTTATGGCCTATGTAGTCTGGCTCGGATTAGCAAGTCCACTGCAGCCTCTTTTATACTCCAATAATCCGCTTCAGCCGCGGGTACTCTTGCAATGAACACTATATCCATCCCCGGTTTTAGGTCCTGTACCCTCACTGCTTCACGCACTCGCCGACGAACCCTGTTTCTCGCTACAGCATTGCCGAGTCGCTTGCTGGCAACGAACCCAAATCGGCTCACGTCCAGACCGTTAGGACGCGCCCGCAACACCAACAGCCTGTTGGTCCAGGATCGGCTTGAAGAGTACAGGGTCGAAAAATCTGACCTTCTCCTCAGCCGCTGCTCCCGTTTCAAGCCTAAGGAGCGAGCAACCGTCCCGCCAACCATACTAGAGCACCTTCTACACTGGTGTGAGGTTCTTGCGTCCTTTTTGCCTGCGGGCGCTTAAAACCGCCCGACCGCCCCTGGTGCTCATACGAGCTCTAAACCCGTGGGACCGTGCGCGCTTAATTTTCTTCGGTTGATATGTTCGCTTTGGCAACTGGTCTAACCCCCTATCGCCGAATTATACGCTATGGGTCGAAACAGTGTCAATTTTATAAAGTACGCCGCTATCCCTGGGAGAAAGAGGGTTGATGTAACCTACGATAATGATGTTTAATAACTTATGCTGCAACACTTAAGGAGAGGGATTCAATGCCTGCGCCGGTGATGATTGTAGAGTACGACCCCAATTGGCCAAAGCTCTATGAAGAGG